>JAEYWQ010000254.1 GCA_023428885.1 Bacillota bacterium | reverse complement strand
GTACTGACCCTAAGACAGCCTTGATCGTTTTACAGAGTTTAGGTGCTGACGCAGTAGGTGTCAATTGTTCGACTGGACCGAAGAAAATGTGCGAAGTCTTAGAGAAGATGAAGCCTTATGCAAAAGTTCCTTTGATTGCTAAGCCGAATGCTGGCCTTCCTCAATTGATTGATGGTAAGACGATATTTTCTATGGAAGCAGAGGAATATGCCAAGGAGTGCGAGGAATTTGCAAAGATAGGGATTCAAATCATAGGAGCTTGCTGTGGATCAACGGTTGAACATATTCAAAAAGTAGCCGCTATGGCTAAGACATATCAAGCATCCAAGGTAGAAAAAGCTAAGTTTCGTGCTTTAACTACAGAACGGTCTACGGTTGAAATCGATATCAATGGTCGTTTTATGGTGGTGGGAGAGCGTATTAATCCAACAGGAAAAAAGGCGCTACAAGCAGAATTAAAAGAAAATAGTTATAATATTGTGTGCGATATGGCCACTGAACAGGCCGAAGCAGGAGCCGATATCTTAGATATCAATGTAGGAATGAATGGTATCGATGAGTGCGAGGTGATGTTAAAGGTAATTAGCGAAGTGACTCAGCTTGTGGATGTGCCACTTTGCATTGACTCTAGTCATATTCATGTGATTGAAGCGGCTTTAAGAGCTTACCCAGGCCGAGCTTTGATTAATTCCATCTCCTTAGAGAAGGAGAAGTTCGAACGCTTATTACCAATCGCTAAAAAGTATGGAGCAATGTTTATTCTGCTGCCTTTATCGGATGCAGGTTTACCGAAAGATAGCGAAGAGAAAAAGCATATCATTCATACCATATGTGAGGAAGCGTTACGCTTAGGTATGGAAAAAGAAGATATTATTGTGGATGGTCTAGTGAATACCGTAGGTGCGAATAAACTAGCTTCTATTCAGACCTTAGAAACCATTCGCTACTGTAAGGAAGAGCTAGAATTGGCTACCATAGTTGGTTTATCAAACATTTCCTTTGGGTTACCTGAGCGTCAGTTTGTTAACTCTACTTTCTTAGCCTTTGCTATTCAAGCAGGTCTTACCATGGCAATTGCAAATCCAGAACAGGATTTGTTGATGAATACTGCATATGCAGCAGACTTACTAGCTAATAAAGAGGGAGCTGATCTTAGATATATTCATCGGGTGACTGCACGTCCTACGACCATAACCGTGGCTTCTGATAAAAAAGCAGCAAAGGAAGAACAAGTTACTAACGAAGCAGGACAGAATCAGTCTTTGATAGATAGTCAAATCTATGAAGCTGTGATCAAGGGAAATAAACGAGTCATCTTAAGCTTGACCGAAGAAGCCCTTGCAAAAGGTGCTAGCGCTTCCAAAATCTTAGATGAGATGTTAATTCCAGCAATTAATGAAGTGGGGAGCTTGTTTGATCAGGGGAAATACTTCTTACCACAACTAATTGCATCTGCGGAGACCATGAAAACAGCTATTGACCGTTTAGAAGCTCTCCTACAAGAGAATAATCAAGGTAAGAAGGCCGGGGTCATAGTGATAGCAACCGTATCTGGAGATATTCATGATATTGGAAAAAACTTAGTTGCTTTGATGCTAAGAAACTATGGGTATGAAATTGTAGATTTGGGAAAAGACGTTAGTACAGATATCATAATTCAAGCAGCGAAACAACATGATGCAGATATCATTGCTCTATCTGCTCTTATGACAACAACCATGCTAGAGATGAAAAAAGTTGTGAAAGCAAGAGATCAAGAGAAGCTAAGAGCAAAGGTAATTATTGGTGGAGCCGTTATTACACAAAGTTACTGCGATGAGATCCATGCAGATGGTTATTCCAAGGATGCACAGGAAGCTGTTACTCTAGTAAAACGACTGTTAGGCCAATCATGGTAAAGTCTGTTAGATCATGGCATCAGATGATTATGGGGAGAGCTGTTGAATGAATTTAGATAAGAAAAATATGAAAAAGATCATGTGGTTGCTAGCTTATACAATATTATTATTAGTGGGAGTTTGGAAGATAGATGTTATCATTCATACTTTCTTCTTCCTGATCAGGGTCTTGAAACCATTTATCGTGGGAAGCTGTATTGCATTTCTTTTATGCCAGCCTATGAAATTCATTGAGAATAGACTATTTCGCAAGGAAAAACAGACCAATGAAATTTTTATGAGCTTAATTAGACCTTTTAGTATTATCCTAAGTATTCTGTTTGTGTTAGGTCTGTTATTCTTTGCTGTGTTTATTGTGGCACCAGAGGTAACTAAGACTCTGTCAACTTTGTTGCAAACAATACCTGGTTTTGTGGAGGATGCTAAGCAGTGGGTGACTGAATATATAAAAGAGAATCCTCTGATTGAAAGTTACCTTGAAGGCTTTACACTAGACTGGACGAAGATAAGCAATATCTTATTAGATGCAACCAGATTTCTGGCAGATGGAGCCTTAAGTTCTGTAGCTTCCATTATCAGTGGCATCGTAAGCACGGTAACCACCTTTATCATTGGTTTTGTATTTGCCATCTACTTATAAGCAAGCAAAGAAAAACTTGCTTGCCAGGGAAAGAAATTATTGTATAGTTACTTACCAAGAAAGCGTGCAGATCGCTTGATAATGATTTTACAATTGACGAATAAAACCTTTGCAAGCTATGTTTCAGGACAATGTATTGAAGCCTTAATTTTAGGAGCAATGTTTTTTTTTACACTAACAATTTTTCGATTTCCATATGCATTATTGATTGGAGTCTTAGTAACTTTTACAGCTCTGATACCAATTCTAGGAGCTTACATAGGTTCTGCCATCTCAACATTTCTTATATTCATGGTTGATCCGATGTTAGCGTTATGGTTTATGGTAATCTTTAATGTATTACAGCAGATTGAAGGGAACTTTATCTATCCTCATGTGGTCGGAGGCTCGGTTGGCTTACCTTCTATCTGGGTGTTATTTGCAGTAACCGTAGGCGGTAGCCTAATGGGCATAATGGGAATGATTATATTTATCCCAATTTTCTCAGTAATCTATAGCTTACTTCGTGAGAGCGTGCATATGAGACTGATTATTAAAAGAATTCCAAGCAAAAAGTATGTGAATGTTGATTAAGGATTTGGGTAGAAATGAAAATCTTAACATGTAGAAAAAGGAGAAGTCAAATGGAGCTTAATAAGAAAAACATGAGGAAAATCATGATACTCATTACCTTTACAGTTCTGTTGTTCGTAGGACTGCTAAATTTTGATATTGTGATGAATACGGTTGGTTGGATCGTAGGAATCCTGATGCCGTTTATTATCGGTGGCTGTATTGCGTTTATTCTAAGTGTCCCAATGCGATTGTTTGAGGAAAAGCTATTCCGTAAAGGAAAATCAACTAGTAAGATTTTAGCAAAGATACGTAGACCTTTCAGTTTGTTATTAAGTTTACTGTTTGTCATAGGAATGATCTTAATCGTAATCTTTTTAATCGCTCCTGAGTTGGCTGATACGGTAACGAAACTATTTGATACCATCATTCCACAATTTTCTGAAAATGCAGAAAAATGGTTCTCGGACCTTTCTGTGAAATACCCAGAAATTCAAAAGTACATTGAGGAATATCAGTTTGATTGGCAAGTCATTAGTAGCAAAGTTCTTGAATTCATAGAAACGATGGGAACGGATATGTTAAGTTCAACGGTTTCTATCCTTGGTAGTATTGTAAGTACGGTAACTGATTTCGTCATTGGATTTGTATTCGCTATCTATCTATTATCTAAGAAAGAGAAGTTAGCGCAACAGGGCAAGAAAATTCTATATAGTTACTTACCGATGAAGCGAGCAGACCGTATTATTGTGATTTTAAAGCTAACCCATAAATCTTTCTCTAACTTCATCTCAGGTCAGTGCGTAGAAGCTGTTATCGAGGGATGTATGTTCTTCTTGATCTTAAGCATTTTTAAGTTTGATTATGCCTTACTAATCGGCGTTTTGGTAGGATTTACAGCTTTAATTCCTATCTTTGGAGCTTTTATTGGCTGTGCCATTGGTGCCTTGCTATTATTTATGGTAAGTCCGGTGCAAGCACTCTGGTTTATTGTTATCTTCTTAGTGTTACAACAGGTAGACAGCAATTTAGTCTATCCATATGTGGTTGGTGGTTCCATCGGCTTACCATCCATCTGGGTACTGTTTGCAGTAACTGTGGGCGGAAGCTTAATGGGTGTTGCGGGTATGTTAATTTTTATCCCTCTTTTCTCCGTTTTCTATGTATTGATGAGGGAAAATGTTATGGTGCGTTTGAGTGAACGGCATGTTCCTGAAGAAAAGTATAAAGAACCGTTCCAGATAACCATGGAACAGCAAAGAAATAAGCTAGAAGAGCGTAGTTATAGCAGGAACAGAAAGCGTCATGGTAAGGATCGTTTGGCAGAGGACCCTTCCATGGCGGGTAAAGAAGTTCAGCAAGGAAACTCAGAAGTAAAAGATGGAATGATAAAAAAACAAGATAGTAGGATGCTGGATGGAAATACAGAAGCAAAAAAAGCAGAGGAAGCTGAGATCAAACAGCAAAACTTAGAAAAAAAAACTGAAAAAATAGCGAAAATAAAAACTTTAGAAAAGATTACATCGGAAGAAAATAGCAGTTATAAGAAGGATATAAGATAAGTAGTCGAAAATATAATAAAAAAGGTACTTGAAATAATTTTTTACTTCACTTACATTATTAGTGTGAAAAGCGATTTTCACACTGTGAAAATAAGAAACGACAGAAATGGGGTGTAAACTTTGGCAGATATTGATTATGATTTAACCTATGAGGATTTTAATCCTACGGTGTTTTTTGCGAGCAAGATGCGTATGACAAAGCAAACCTCATATCATGCACATAGCGATTTTACAGAATTAACATATATCTTGTCTGGTAAGAGTAAATATCGTATCAATGACATATATTATGAAGTAAAGGCTGGAGACATGATCGTCTGCAACCCTGGTGTATTTCACCAGAATGTGTTGATTGAAGGAGAAGAACCAGCTGTGGAGTTTTGTACTGGATTTCGTGATTTCCAGTTTAAAAACATGCCAGAGAACACCATTGAGCTTGGAGAGCTTGGTCACGTGGTGCGCTTAAATGCATCCATTAAAAGGGAAGTTTCTCGCTTATGTTACGATATGCTTGCTGAAAATGAAGACAATCAAATTGGTAAATATTTTATGTTAAAAGCACAGCTGATGCAGATGCTGATGCTTCTTATGCGTGAAATCACGGAATCACCAACCGTAACCCAAAAGGGATGTAACTTTGAAACTTATAGCAAAAGTTATGCAGTAAAACGAATTATTAACTACTTAATGGAAAACTATGAACATAAAATATCATTAGATCAGATAGCGCATAACATGTACTTAAGCCCAGTTTATATCTCGAAAATATTTAAAGAGGAAACTGGAGAATCACCAATTAACTATTTAATTAAGATTCGTCTAGAGAAAGCAAAAGAAATCTTAGAAGAGCGTAGTGATGGAAGTATTAAGAGCATAGCAAATGAAATAGGTTATGATGATGTTTATCATTTTAGCAAGTTATTTAAGAAATATTTCGGTATGTCACCTCAGCATTACCGAAAGACCTTGTCATAGAATAACTTATTAAATATTCAAAAGAAAAGACACGAATCTGTGTATGACAGAATTAAAATTAGGACGTAAAGCTCAGAAAGGTTAGGGATACCATGAATTTATATGAAGCTATGTTTGTTAGAAAGTCGGTTCGGGATTATGATATGGAGGCATTAGATGAAAAGATATTATCACAGATCACCGGGTTTCTTTCACAACTTAAGCCATATAGAAGTAGCATTGAATATAAGATAACAATTATCGATAATACCAATGAGGATGATAAGATGAAGGGGCTATTCCATGTGAAGGCTCCGTATTATCTGGTAATTACGTCTGAATTAAAGCAAGATTATCTCATCAATGCAGGGTATTTGCTACACCAAATGGCACTTTACCTAACAGCGCGTGATATCGGCTGTTGTTATCAGGGAAGTGCTCATTTAAAGGAAGACATAAAAGCAGAACTTCCTCATGAATACGTTATTGCACTTGCTTTTGGAAAATCTAAAAAAAGCATCTACCGACCAAGCACAAAGGCAAAACGTTTATCGGAAGATAGATTGGTTGTTTATAAAGAAGAGGTGGATGAGAATGTGAAAACCATTATGAAAGCAGCTATCCTTGCTCCATCAGCTTTTAACAATCAGCCTTGGCGCTTTGTCGTGTATCATAATCGCATTCATCTATTCTGTAAGAAATCGAATCTGTTCCATAGTGTAATTAGCGATCATAAGTTAATTGATATGGGGATAGTACTTACCAACATCACCCAGGCAACAGATGAATTGTGGTTAGAATCTTCATTCGTTAAGTTAGAGTCCTTTACTAATAAGGAACTAAAAAACACGGAGTATATTACAAGCATTATGTTATCAGATAAGATGTTCTAAGAGTTTTAGGAAAGAAGGAGTTCTTGGAAAATATTATAAATATGATGTTCTGCATATATTATTAAAAAAATACAGAAAACTTCAAAAATTCTCTTGACAAACATCATAAAAAGGTGTATATTATGTATGTGCTTAAGAACAGCACAACATAATAGATGCACGAGTGGCTCAGTGGTGGAGTATCGCCTTGCCAAGGCGAGGGTCGCGGGTTCGAATCCCGTCTCGTGCTTAATAACAAAAAAGTCTAACCGTTAGGTTGGACTTTTTTGTTATTCATGTACATAACGAAATTCGGACTCTCTAAGATCAAAGACTTGGAAGAATGAGAATGGAGGCTCATACGCCGACTTTCTCATTCTTCCCGTGGCTTTGCGCAGCAAAGACACTGAGAGGAGTCGCGGGTTCGAATCCCGTCTCGCGCTTACGAAATCCCTTGATTTTCAAGGGATTTTTTGTTGCGCTGATATGTGCACCGTATGTGCACTACTTTTTTACATTCTTTTTGTTGCTATTTTTCAAAGATTCATTCATGATATTTAGGTTCTCTTGTTCCGTATAGGGATTGTAAATGTAACTGAGAGTAGTCTTTTCATCGACTTGTCCAAGAATTTCCCTTATCTTATCCAAGGGCATTCCTTCCGTACCCAAGCGGCTTGCAGTAGTCCTTCTTGTACAATGAGGACTTTTGTATGTAATTCCTGCATCTCTGCAGTATTTGCTAAGCCAATAGGTTACAGCTCTTGCAGTTATTCGCTCCCCATTTCTTTCAAAGATAAATTCACCTTCGGGATTAAGCTCTCTAGCTTTACTTATGATATCCTTTGCTACGTCAGTAAGAGAGATAAAGCGATAGCATGGAGCTTCGTTGTTTCGATTGCACCTTTTCTGAAATGGATTTTTCTTCATCATGCATTTCACTTATTTTTCCTTGGTAGGTATTTTCCAATCTAATATAATTGCATTTTTGAGAAAATAAAAGAATATAATTAATTTAATAGGAATATTAGTATACACTATTTGAAAAAGTGAAGGAAATACACCTTGGTGTTTGGAGTACACAGATTTCTGGTAAAATTAGTTTATTAATTTTATTTAATGTGATACTATGGTATAGAAACTATTAGGAAATATATAAGATACGGTTAATAAGTGAGGGTGGTACAATGGATATATGTTTTAAAAAAGGAACTTTAGAATATTTAAATGATTGTGAAGAAGCACTTATAAATTCTGAATTGGGCAGAAGATATTTCACCAATGAGGGAAGTGGCAAAAAGGCTATATTAGAAGGATTAGAACAAGGAACCTTATATACAGCTTTACTCAACGATATATGTGTAGGCTTTTTATTTTATATTCCAAAAGGTGCCTTTCATGGTTTTCCCTTATTGCATCTGATTGCAGTAAAAGAGGAATACAGAAGCAAAGGAATTGGAAAAAAACTGCTTGATTTTTTAGAAGAAACAGTTTTTGTAAACAACAGCAAAATCTTTTTTGTTGTTGCTGACTTCAATCCAGATGCTAAACGTTTTTATGAAAAAAATGGATATCGCCAAGTAGGAGAAATACCAAACCTTTACAGAAAAGGAATAACAGAATATTTAATGATGAAAGAAAAAGCAATATAATATAATACATGCCTAAAATGTCGCATTGACTTTGAAATAGCCATTTGAAATTCGTGCATAAAATATGTGCACTATTATGTGCACATTAATCAGAAGTGGATGGAACCCCTTTCTTTTCAGTATTTGTAGGATGGGATTATGGTTCGAATCCCGTCTCGCGCTTAAAAAAATAGGAATCTATGTGAAGCATAGATTCCTATTTTTTTTATACGTGTAAACAATGGATGTAGAACCTTCAAGAATGAGAATGGAGGCCCAAACGCCGACATTCTTATTCTTGTTGTGACATTGTATCAAGC
>JAEYWQ010000216.1 GCA_023428885.1 Bacillota bacterium | reverse complement strand
AGGATTTTGAGTTGATGAGTTACGTTCTTTACGCCATATGAGCGCATTGTTGATAATATCGCGATATTCTGGTAAATAATCGCTAGCCCAACGCGTAGCCGCAAGTTTTGACACTTGCTCTTTTCTTATTAACGTAAAAAGTGCACGACACAAAGTTAGAATTGCATATGCTTGGCTATAACAGCTATGTTGGTTTGTCTTGATGCGTTCCCTGAAACTACGGGCATATGTGCAAATTGTTTGAATGAACTCCGAGATCTCTATGTGAGGTATCACTTCTTTCTTATCCATTCCAACGAGGGTGATGGCATATTCTTGTACACAATACCATTCATCAAGCCAATCAATTCCTGCGTCAATCATATGTAAAGGTTCTCCGGGGGATATATTCCCCATTTTTGATGAAACCCTTCGGAAATTCTTTAAACCATCAAGCGAAGCATAATGTACTTCAATGCGGTCTCTCCACATGGGATGTTCATTTGCTATCTCTTCATGCATCATACGCAGACGCTCAATTTCTTTATTTGTCACCTCAGATTTTAATGCGCATAGTGTATCGATATCACTGGAATCAATGTCAAAATCACCCCAGATTAATGAGCCATACAAATAATAACCTGCCAGTTTCTCACCAAATACTTTTCGATGTCCATCGAGTAAATTTTCGATAATATGGTTTACTTCATCATACTGTGACCAGTTCATCTATAACACATCCTTCCTTCTTGATCTAACCAATCTATTTCTCTTGTTTACTTACCCTTACAAAATACATAGACTATTCGGCTCAAGATAAGGTATCAATCCATTCTATGTACTTGTTATTCCAGAGATAAGGTTAAGATATGTCGGGTTGGCCAGAATTCATACAAGTGAATATTTTGCACTTGACCCTGGAATGCTTGAAAGGATTCCGCTACAATCGGTATTGCCTTATAAATAATCTCTGCTTCGTCAATTAACATGGTGGTATGTGGGGTCCAATCAAAACTATCACCGAAATATTCTTTTAGTTTTAAAAGATTATAATTGCTATCAGGGGCAATAAATAAAACCTCTGAACCTCCAAATATACCGATATGATTAAAGCTTATCTCAAACTGTTTGCTTTCTTTGGCAACCTGATGTAATAAATGAATAAGCTCTTCTTCTTTATCCGCTGGGAAAGTTCCTAAAGTTATGTGTTGCGGTAGGTCTTTTGTTTGTTTCCCAACAAAGCCATTATCTAAGAGTTTGTCCTGTATCTCTGAAAGTTTCTTTTCTGTATCATCATCATATCCAGCCATGACGCATAGAAATTTATCCTTCATTTCGCTGACCTCCTTTATGTACTCCAATAATAAGAAGCTAATTCAAGTATTACTTAAGTCTCCTTCAAATTGTAACTGTCGATCTGACATCCATGCAGTCATATATCCGGCTCTGTATCCGACCTTTTGTGAGGCAATATTACTTGATGCCGTTGTATAGACTGGTACAATATCTCGGCTCAAGCTCTCAAAAGTAATTGCATTTACCAAATATGCTGCTAATCCGTAATTACGATACTCAGGAAGTACATCGATACCGATGGCCCACATCTTAGGACTCCACCAATAGGTTCCTACTACTCCGGCTATGGTATTTTCTTGTCTTGCTACGATTGCTAGTGAATTCTGAACAGGGTGATTTACATCATATTGTATCGCATTATCGAATCCTGGAATATCGCGTAGCATTGCTATCTTATCTATATCAATCATCTCATAGGTAAAGTTTGATGGTGCAGGAATCCGCTTCATATTATCTAGATCCGGAAGGTAAGCCATTACATGTCCACGTATAAAGTGCATTGCAAAGGCATCGTCACGGTTCTTTCCTGCAAGTTGTTCCTTAGCATACTCAAGCCTTGCAGGTGTAGCTGAAACCACGATTGATTTTCCCATCGTCAGTATTTCAAAAAATTGCTTACCACGTCGAAAGGGTCTTCTCCCAGGATTATCTTTTGCTTCTACAAATATAAAACTGTCTTTTTCTCCATTGAAGTCATCAGGATTACAATTAAGATCAATTGCTAGTTGATTTTGGACTATTTGGTACATTTCATGTTTTGTTAGCATATTTCCCCCTGTTATATAATTTCTATTTATGATTGTTATAACATTAGTCTATAATTATCGTTTACATGTCATTACTTTCCTCCGTATGAGCTATCCTACAGATTTATGTCGACTTTGTACTCCTCATCAATCAATATGTAATCACAACCATATTTTTTACACATTTCTAAAGAGATTTTATTGTCCCTTTGCAATAATTCCTTTGTACAGTAACCATCTTCCCCTCGGTTTTCTATAATATGTGCATATCTTTTTATATCATCTAAATGTTTCTCAATGTACTTTACAGACATTACTAAGCAGACAAATTTAATATTTTTCAGATACTCCTGCTCAAAATAAGTCTTCCAATCATATGGGAAATAACAGCCTTCAATGATCATATTCTGGTCATTCTCTATCGCTGTTTTTATCATTTCCTTAACGATTGGCCAAAGTAAATCGGTCATCTTATCGTCATCTTCTGGCGTCAGATTTGTTAGACCACTTCGAATTAAGCCCATTTTTAGATGATCAAGCGACAAACAGGAATAATGATATTTCTCAATTAATTTCTGAGCTAATGCCGTCTTCCCTGTATGACTGCTTCCGCTAATAAGTATAATCATGTTTTTCTCCTGTCTAAAATCTAGTTTTTTGATATATGTTTTTCCTAAATTCCTATTTTACGATAACCCTGATATCCACGACTTAATAAATCTTCTAGCTTAAAATCTCTTTGTGAAACTTTTCCTGTAGATCGTGTTGCATCAATAATTCTAACCCTAGTTTTATCAACATCAATAAATTTTTCAAAAAGCATGACATGACTTCCTGGTATAGCAAACACATCACCTTTCTTAATCTCTTCTATTTCAATGATTTTGGCAATCTTGGGTATATCACCTGTTGCAATTTTTTTTTGTAAATCCCAGCACACAGTCAATAGTCCTGAACAATCCACTCCTACAGTACTATCACTTCCATATCTTGACTTATCTTCTGGAACATTACCAGCAAATTTCCCTTCTACTATCCCTTTATCAAATTCCACCAAGGTTGAAGCAATACCCCAAGCATATGGTATTCCTACATTCCTTTGATTTACAATCCACCAACCGCAGTTAAGAATATCTCCACGCCATGTGATATCAGGTGTATCAACAGATCTACCATTAGAATCCACTCCATGCAATACATTTCTCTCAGTTGGATACCATTCATGAATCGCATATTGTAACTTTTTCCCCCACGATGGAAGCTTTTAACCCTTAGTCTTTAATAATTAAAGCCATAAAGCCCAATCACCATATTCAAACCTTCCACTACCATGATGCAGTTTACCTTCTGTCATAAGTTGTTCAAATGCAGCCCTCATTCTAATAAGTATCTCAGGGTAAATATCCAAGGTATAGTGGCCAGGGAATACTCTATTCACGGAAAGTGCCGCAACTTTCTTTAGCGACGAAAGATAGTCCTCTGGATTAGTCGATGGATAATTGGCAAATAAGGCATCTTTATATACCAAATCACCGGTAAACAAATATCCACGTTCTTTTTCAAAAAAACTCATATGTCCAGGTGAGTGTCCTGGCGTATGGAGAACCCTAATCAAACGATCCCCAAGATCAATCACGTCATGATCTATCAATACTCTTGTAGGCATACCTTGAAAGATATCATAGGTTTCAACATTATAACCGTCTGGTAAGTCACTGCGTTCAGTGATTAATTTCTTAATTTGGTCCAAATTGAGTGGAAACTCACCATTTAACCATTTCAACTCCTCTTTGTGAGCATAAAAATCAGGAAAATACTTATGTCCGCCTATATGATCCCAGTGAACATGGGTTGCCACCGCTGTAATTGGCTTGTCAGTCAACCTGATTACCTCATCGTAAATATTACAGATACCCAGTCCTGTATCGATCAAAAGACTGCTCTCAGATCCGTTTATCAAATAACAATGTGTTTTCTCCCAATGACGGTATTCACTAATTATGTATGTATCTTGGTCTATCTGATCAATAGTAAACCAATCATTCATTTGCGAAATCCTCCAATTAATTATTTAGCAAAATCCTCCAATTAATTATTTAGCAAAATAAATTTCCTTTACTGGATTTTACAACATACTATTCGTTGATCATCTTTTTGAGTAGTCTCTTAGATACCATGTTGGTACAGGGTTTTGCATATGATCGAACCATTTCAAAACATCCTGAGACAACTTCATAGTTACATTCCGACCAAATTCGGAAGTAATTGCCCAGGAAGAACATAATGATAGTAAAAGAATAATGATATATACAGAAAGTAATTGAAAAAATTCCCTCGGTGGTTCACCGTCGAAATAAGCATGTAGTTGCCCTGTTGCAAAATGGGGACTCGCGTATGCGTTCCAAACGATACAATTAAATTCATCCCAGGGATCACCGATCTCGAAACGTTCAAAATCTATAATTTTCAGTTCACTTTTTTCGTACATCATGTTCATGATATTATAATCGCCGATTAGATAGCATTGTGGACGATTTTTCAATAAATGGCGGTTTTTCTCAAGATATGAGAACATATGATAGTCTCCATCGAATTTCATGCCGCACATTTCGTATTCCTTAATTGTCCTATCGATTCTACGGTTAAACCTTATTGACCATTCCTCGTTTGCTTCCGGTACAGATATGGTATGTATCTTTTTTAAGATTTTGCCTGCCTGTGACCCCAAGGCATACTGCTCTGTTTCAGTTAGTAAGGTTTCAGTTGATAAAGGCAAAATGGATTCTAAGTCCTCACCATGAATCCAGCTATGTATAGAGTAAGCACCTTCCTCACAAATACCAAACTCGATTGGAAGGCACATGGGAATATCAAGCGCAGTAATCTGCTCCATCATAGAAAACAATGATTTCTTTGTTTCATACTTGGAAAGCTGAGAAATTCTTAGTAGATATTTTGTCCCGTCACTTGTAGAAGCACAGTATTTTTTATCTTCTGACCATCCTTTGGTTATCGGTTCTTTGCTTATGATAGTATCATATATTTTTTTTGCTGACATATTTATCCCCTAATTTAATTCCCATCTGTAGATGGATTCCATATCTGTAATTGGCACTTTATCCTCATCCCTTTCTTAGCGTATCATTCCAGAATCATCCTCATAAATACATCAGACCGAGCAGTTTCATGGTATTTATCAATCATTACAAACCCAAGTCGCTGATACATTTTTATTGCTCTACCGCTTGTCTCGCTGATCGTATCTAAATACATCTCTTTGTATCCCTTATCCTTTGCCACGTTAATTATGTTTTTGCACATTAGCGTGCCTAACCCAAGTCCGTGATACTTTTGATATAAATACACACATTTTAATTCACATCTTCTTTCGTCAATCCTTTTGAAAGCGCTGGTTCCTATGATTTTCCCACTTTCTTGCGCTATTAAGCAGATAAAATATTCAAAATTATGTTCTACATCAAGTAAACTTGCATGTGGTCCGTCTGGTTCAAAAAATCTTCCTGACTCTGTAAGGCACTTCGTAAAAAAATCAAATAAGTTAGTTGAATCTATTTGCTTATACCCTCTTAATAAATATTCATCCTTATTCATTTTAAATTTATCAATTAACTCCACACACATCACTCCTTAAAATTTACATTACTCTAATGTCAGCAA
>JAEYWQ010000169.1 GCA_023428885.1 Bacillota bacterium | reverse complement strand
ACTATGATCCAACCAAATGGGATGATTCTTGGCTATCCGGTGATTACCTCTGGGAGATATGCCCACAAAAAATTCGTAGAACGCTTATTTCAATATCAAGGCGGGCCGATAGAAGGAGATCAGGAACTAGTTTCTCTGGAGCTACAAGTGAGCAAACATACTCCAAAGGCATTTATTTGGCAAACTTGTACGGATGAGGACGTACCGGTGGAAAATAGCATGCTACTGGCAAATGCTATGCTACAAAATGGCCTGAATGTGGAACTGCATATATTTCCGGATGGAATCCATGGCCTTTCCCTTGCCAGTAAAGCAAGCTCAGGCGGAGTTTGTGAATTTGAGAACCCCCACTGCAGTCTTTGGATCAAGCTAGTAGAAGAGTGGTTAAAGAAAATTTAAAAAGAAAAAATTTTTTTTAACAAGTTGACAGTAAAATAAATTTTCATTATAATTATCATATAACCATACAAAGGATTAGACAGGGTAATATGAATCAGATGTGGTATTTTAGAAAAACAAATCCGCTAAGGCGGAGAAGGGTAGGTAAAATATGAGAGATATTTCAAAGTATCAGGGAATTATCCCAGCATTTTATGCATGCTATGATGAGGATGGAAAGGTAAGCCAAGAACGTACCAAGGCATTGGCAGAGTATCTTTTGAATAAAGGGGTAAAGGGTCTGTACGTTGGTGGTTCTTCTGGTGAATGTATCTACCAGAGTGTTCAAGAAAGAAAAGAAACTCTGGAGGCAGTGATGGAGGTTGCCAAGGGTAAGATGACCATCATTGCTCATGTGGCATGTAATAATACGGCAGATAGCTGTGAACTTGCTACTCATGCAGAAAGTCTAGGTGTGGATGCCATAGCTTCCATTCCTCCGATCTACTTCCGTTTACCAGAGCATGCGATTGCCCAGTACTGGAATGATATTTCCGCAGCAGCACCTAACACTGATTTTGTTATCTATAATATTCCACAGTTGGCAGGAGTTGCACTGACCTTACCATTGTTTAAGGAAATGCTTAAGAATCCAAGAGTAGTTGCGGTAAAAAATAGCTCTATGCCTGTACAGGATATTCAACAATTTAAGATGGTAGGCGGAGAGGGCTTTGTTGTTTTTAATGGGCCAGATGAACAATTAATTTCAGGACTTGCTATCGGTGCTGACGGTGGAATTGGTGGAACTTATGGTGTAATGCCAGAGTTATATATTAAGATGTTTGATTTGCATAAGACAGGAGATTATGAAACTGCAAGGAAGATTCAAAATGATGCGGATGCAGTCATCTATGCAATGTGTGAATGTAAGGGTAACCTATATGCAGTTATGAAGGAAATTATTCGACGTAGAGAAGGTTTAGATATTGGTAGTGTGAGAAAACCTTTAGCAGCATTGGTTCCAGAAGACATGGAAAAAGTTGAAAAATGTTTGGCTATGATTCAAGAGGCTGTTGCTAAGTATTGCTAAGCTTATCTAAGTGTAGTTTGAA
The DNA here is from genome assembly GCA_023428885.1 of Bacillota bacterium. Taxonomy (GTDB): domain Bacteria; phylum Bacillota; class Clostridia; order Lachnospirales; family Lachnospiraceae; genus Lachnoclostridium. The sequence continues at coordinate 1,799 of JAEYWQ010000169.1, read as the reverse complement.
AGGGAATAATAGGTGAATAAAAGTGACAAATATAGAGACAATGGAGCAAATCCGAGGAAAATTGATTGTTTCATGTCAAGCATTGAAGGAAGAGCCATTGCATAGTTCTTATATTATGGGACGTATGGCTTATGCGGCAATGCTTGGGGGAGCTTCTGGAATAAGAGCAAATACAGTGGAAGATATTACTGAAATAAAGAAAGTCGTAGATCTTCCTGTAATAGGAATTATTAAACAAGTCTATGACGGCTGTGAGGTATATATAACTCCTACCATGAAGGAGGTAGATGCACTTGTTGCCTGTGGTTGTGAGATAATTGCGATCGATGCAACAAAGAGAGCTCGCCCAGATAATGTAAGCTTAGATGAATTTTTTAAGGAAGTAAGGGAAACATATCCGAATCAATTATTTATGGCAGACTGCTCTTCCATCGAGGAAGGCTTACATGCAGCAGAGATTGGATTTGACTTGATCGGAACGACTATGAGTGGTTATACTCCTTATACAAAGGGAGCGATTCTTCCTAATGTAGATATGATCAAAGCGTTAGTAGAACAAAGTGGAAAACCTGTCATAGCAGAAGGCGGTATCTGGTCTCCTGAAGATTTGAAAAAAGCTCTTGACGCAGGAGCCTATGCAGCAGTAGTAGGAACTGCAATTACTAGACCAATGGATATCACCAAACGGTTTGCACAGGTGATAAAGTAAAATATTCGGCCTTTTTTAGGAGGTATGCAAGATATGATTTATGATAGAATAGAGAATATTGAAAAATATAAAGGTATATCTAAATGGTTTGATCAAGCAGTAGATTTCCTTCGTAAGGCAGATTTAACTTCATTACCTTTGGGACGTAACGAGATATGCGGCAGCCATGTGTATGCGAATGTGATGGAGGTAGATTCTAAAAAGGAAGAGGATATCTTTTTTGAATTTCATAAGAAATATTGGGATATCCATATCGATATCGAAGGCGTAGAGAAGATTCAGATTGGTTTGGATCCAGGTAAAGTGGTGGATGAATACCGAGAGGATGAAGATTTTGGCACTCTATCTAATGATAACTACATGGAGTGCAGCCTAGATGATCAACATTTTATTGTTTGTATGCATGAGGAAGCTCACAAGCCAACACTCCAGTACAATGGATGCAAGCGAGTAAAAAAATGTGTCATTAAGGTAGAAGTTGGTGAATATGAAAAATAAGACCTATAATCCTGACATGAAAATAGCAGTGCTTGATATTGGAGGAACTTCGATTAAGTCTGGTATATTTACGAATGGTTCTCTTCATGAGCTTCAAGAAAATGATACAAATTCATCCTATGGTGGCGAATATGTAATTACCAGGGCTAAAGAAATAATTAAAAGCTATGGTAAGGTGGATGCGATAGGAATCAGTACAGCGGGCCAGGTTGACTTTTCACAAGGAATGATACGCTATGCCAATAAAAATATTCCAGGATATACTGGTATGCGTATTAAGGAAATCATGGAGAAGGAGTTTGCTGTTCCTGCCATAGTGGAAAATGATGTTAACTCAGCAGCGATTGGTGAGGCTCATTACGGTGCAGGAGTGGGCTATCAGGATTTTATTTGTTTGACCTACGGAACCGGAGTGGGCGGTGCTATCGTGCTGAACGGTGATATCTATCGAGGCAGCACCTTTTCTGCAGGTGAGATGGGCGCAATGATTGTGCATCCTGAAGATAGGAATGCTACTGAGGATATGTACAGCGGATGCTATGAGAAGTATGCGTCTACGACAGCATTGGTGCGTAAAGCTATGTGCTTAGAT
>JAEYWQ010000161.1 GCA_023428885.1 Bacillota bacterium | reverse complement strand
ATTACTCATGGGGGGCCTGGATGCATTACCATTCAAGCAATCTACAGATAGAAAGGACAGTAACATGAATTTTGATTTAGAAATATTAACAGCCATAATACTTGGATATTTACTTGGCTCCGTTCCTTTTGCATTGGTCGTTGGCAAGGTATTTTATCACAAAGATATTAGAAATTATGGAAGTAAGAATCTAGGTGGTGGCAATGCAGGAAGAGTTCTTGGAAAAAAAGCTGGTCTTGTGGTGATGACTTTGGATATTTTGAAGGTAACATTGGTTATCTTTCTGACTTCCATTTTCTTCAAGGTAGAGATGGTTTCCATAATTGGTGGATTGGCTGCGGCAATGGGACATTGTTTTCCGATATTTGCTAAATTCAAAGGTGGAAAGGCTGTTGCAGTAATGTATGGCTTTCTCTTTGGCATGGTTTTGTTTTGGAAGTATAGTTTGTGGATTTTCTTACTTCCACTCATTAGCTTTTTACTAGTACTATATTTGTGGAAGATTATTGCATTGGCAAGTATATTATCAGCTGTAATAAATACACTCTTTATAGGAATTTATATAAAAGCACCTGCTTTATTCTGGGCATCGCTCCTGTTTACAGTAGTGATTATTGTGCGACACAAAAAAAATATCGTAAGAATCCTTCGTAAAGAGGAAAATAAGATTACATGGATGGGCTAGTTAATGAAATAGACCCTACGCTAAAGGTAAAGATGACAGGAGCACAGCCAATCTGGAGCGGTTTAAGTATCTACGAAAAACTGTGACGAAAGCTACTTACTGTGAGTATTACTAGTTGAATATTGCAAATTAATAGTATATAATTATAGTATATAATACCTAAAAATTCATAGGCAAACCTACTGAAAGGTAGGGACGCAAAACTAAAGGGTCTGTAAAATGATAGCCAGTTGCTTTAAAGATGGTACAAAAATCGCTATCCATTAGCGATTTTTTTATATTTACGCAAAAGCAAAGTCAGATGAAAGGGAATGAAAGGTGCTATGTCATGCTGAATAGAGAGGAAAAAAGGCTGATCACAGAAAATGAAATTAAGCCCAATTATTATGCAGCAAACGCAATGCTTGGTGTTGCTGTAGCACTTTTGATGGCTTTTGTTTTAAATGAATTAAATATTTACGATGTGAGTAAGATTTTGATGAGGATATGTTTTCTCATTTCTATGATTCTTTTAATGATTCCACAGATCATCGTTCATAAGAAGAAAATGTTGGTGCACGCTGCTAGTAAATATGTGATTATGACAATTATCATGCTTTTGACTTTGATTATTACAATTATACTGAATATACATGTTACATTAATATACATACTTCCGATGCTACTCGCATCGCAATATCGATCTTATCGCATTTTCAGGATTGCTTTTTGGGGATCCTTTGTTTGCTGTATCATCTCTCCAATTTTAGCTTATCTCTTGGGGACTTGGAGCTTAGATTATTTATCAGGATATATTGAAACATTATGTTCAGTTACGATTATTACTAGCAATAAAGAATCATCAAATATAGTTCTCGATATAGGAAAAATAGCACTCTATATGATTTTACCACAGCTATTATTCCTTTCCGCATATGGAGCAATTATGTATTCCGTTACGAAAAAAGGTATAGAAAATCTAAGAGATCAACTTCAAATTATACATATGAGCGAGTTTGATAGTCTGACTGGTTTGTTAAATCGAAACAGTTATGAAGCAAATCATTCTGCATATTCTACTGCTTGCAAGGTGTCAATTACCTGTATCTTTGCAGATGTAAATGGATTGCACGAACTGAATAATAGCCTTGGACATACCGCTGGTGATAAAATGCTACAATCTGTTGCTGAGGCATTAAAAGAAAAGTTTGGAGCAGAAGACACCTTCCGCATCGGTGGGGATGAGTTTTTGGCTTTTGCAAAGGATCTTGATCAGCATGAAGTGGAGGAGAGGGTGAGTTGGATAAAGAAGACTACCCTTCAACAAGGCTACCAGGTTTCGATTGGAGTTGCCCAAGCGCCAGCTTCCGATGATATGCATCAATTGGTAAAAGCAGCGGAGCAAAGAATGTATGAAGATAAGGAGCGTTATTATTCTGAAGAGGGCAGTAATAGAAACAAGCGCAACCAATAATAGGTAAAAAATTCCCAAAATTCTTATAATTAAGATTCTTGGGAATTTTCTTATCATCTATTGCTGCATGTAAGTTATTTTTTTCATTATAAATGTCCGATGGCTAATTGCAATTAAGGTTAAATCCTTTTAATCGGATGGCTTTCGATATGATGGAAATGGGATATACTAAGCGAAAGAAACGAATATGAGTTGGCATCAAAACTTGCTGATGGTATGACCATGGCTTTGATGCCAAGATAGTAGAAAGGAGATAAATATGATGACTAGAATCAGCATTGCTCCAATGGTAGATGTCACTGATAGACATTTTAGATATTTTTGCAGATTGCTAACTAAAAAATCTATGCTATATACAGAGATGATTACAAGTAGCTCAATTATCAATAGAGATAGAAATAAAATACTAGATTTTGACTCTTATGAAAAGCCTCTAACTTTACAAATAGCAGGATGTGACAGTAAAGAAATTGCCCAAGCAATAAGAATTGCTGAAGATTGGGATTATGATGAGATCAATCTAAATGTTGGATGTCCATCAGATCGGGTGTCAGGAAACCAAATGGGAGCTACTCTCATGGCATATCCTGAATTAGTTGCAGAAATAGTTGAAAGTATAAGATGCGAAACGAAAAAGCCGATTACTATCAAGCATAGAATAGGAATTGATGGAAGGGATAGTTTACCCAGTAC
>JAEYWQ010000127.1 GCA_023428885.1 Bacillota bacterium | reverse complement strand
ACTTAATCCTGCCTGCTGCAATTTGTTGGATTCAAAGCAAAGTTTCATACTCTCTAAGAGACTACTAATATCTCCTTCTGTGATTACTGATTTCGAGGGTATCAAGCCTTCAAGCTGGAAGCCTTGTTCTATTTTTGAAATTATAATTAAAACACCGCTTGTGGTCTTTTGATCTAAAGCTTGTAAAGCTTCTAACTTAGTTTGATCCTTTAGATTCTCGAAGTTAGTATCACCAAACTTTACTTTGGCAATCTGCTGCATGTACAGATTGAAATCAGTAGCCTGTAATCCACTTTCATCTAAGACAGCCACCTGTTTGATTCTCGAAGCTTCTTCTTTCTCCTCTGGTTCTGCAATCAAAACATTGACTAAGATTAAGATTCCAGCAAGCAGTAATGCAACTAAAGCTGTGACAAACTTAAAGCCTTTTCCTCCTGTTCGCTTCAATGTAAATCCAAAAACGGTTTTCCATCCATTAAACTTATTCATACTATTTTGCCTCCTTCTTCAATGATTTAGATAGTTTTAATAATGCCTTGAAGGAAACTGTATTGCCGTTATGAAGAATCAAGGTTTCATAAACCTTAGCGACAAAACTCATTAATAATATAATAAATATAATCTGAAGCAGAATTGCTCCTGTGGCCATTAAGAATGAAACCTTCCCTACTAAAATTGCTCCTGGTAGTAGGTAAGGTGATGAGATTGGACATAGTAAGGCAAAGATTACGAAAGGAGTCATACCTGAATCAGTTAATACACCCGCAGCTATAATACCCATATAGGCTCCTGCCATATTCACTACCATGAACATTGTTAAGCCTTCATTCAATTCTTCAATCTTACTTACCGTAGCACCAGCAAGACCTGCTAAGGCTCCACAGAATATTAATCCAAGAGCAACCACCACAAGACAAATAATTACATTAAATAGATTTAGATTTGCGAAAATGTTATTTGGAATGTATTGTTCTAAGATACTTTCGCCACCATCCATTAAGGAATATGCTGCTACCTTATCGGAGATAACAGCACCTATGATAATTAGAATTGTCTCCCCAACCACTGCAACTAACATTGCAAGAATCTTTCCCACCATCAAAGCCAAAGGTTTTACTGAGGTTAGTAGATATTCCACAACACGGGTGGATTTATCACTTGCAATGGAGGAAGCAATCTGTGTACTTGCCAAGTTAATAACCATCATAACTACAAAAAATAAACCATAGATGAACCAATATTGAGCCATAGTTATGGAGGTATCTTCTTTAAACACTGCATTTCCATTGACATCGGCAGCAGTCACATTGATTACAGTTTCAGAGTTGATAAAGTCAATCTGATCCTGTGATACACCAGTTACCTTCAGGATGTAATCATTAAAATCCTCTAACACTAAGGCACCAAGAGATTGGGTGTCACTCTTTGTCACATCTCCATTACTTGACTTGGTAAAATGAAGATCAAAGTAACCATATTTGCTTAAAGTTACATCTAGAACAACCGATGTAGTTTCTTTCTCATCGATACGCTCTAATAAGGTATCATAATCCTCATTCATCGGTATAAATTCAATATGTTTGTGATACTCATCATACATCGTTGGTAGATATCCTGAATCAGAAAGTTTGGTGGTATCATTCACATAAACTTTCTGGATTAAGCTCATGCTTGCTTCTTCTTCCTTACCATCACCAAAGATCATGCTTAACACAGGCATTGCACCTGCACAAATCACCAATAATATGATAAAAGACACAATAAAAGATTTACTCTTTAAGGTCTGGTGTAATGTAAAGGAGAATACCTCCTTCCAACCAGATATACTACTCTTCTTCATGAACATCCCCTACCTTTTCTACGAAGATTTCATGTAAGGATGGTTCACGTAGTTCAAATTTCACAACTGGTACCTTATCCTCGATTAACTTCGTTAAGAACTTCATCGCCTGCTCTTGTCCAGTTACCTTAAGATGATATTGGCTAGGTGTTTTATTTACCACACGAATTCCAAACTCACTGATGTATTTATCAATGTCGATATCACATTTCACGAATAAGTTAACGCGACCATAACTCTTCTTAATCTCATTCAAATTACCCTGTAGTACTGCTTTACCACGGTTCATAATCATGATATCAGAACAGAACTCTTCAATGGTTGGCATCTGATGGCTAGACATGATTAAAAATTTATCCTTAGCAATTTCTTCACGGATAATTTTCTTAAATAAGTCTGTATTGACAGGATCAAGACCACTTAATGGTTCATCTAATACAATTAATTTAGGGTCAGAAATCAAGGCAGCCATTAATTGAATCTTTTGCTGATTACCTTTGGATAATTGATCTGCTCGATTCGCCTTTGCATTCTTCTTCCCCTTCTTTGCTGGAAATACATATTCATTGACCTGAAGTTTTTCTGACCAGTCTTTGATTCGCTCCATCGCTAACTTCTTAGGTACATTTTTTAGCTTTGCAAAATAAAGTAATTGATCTAATAAGGAATATTTCGGATATAAACCACGTTCTTCCGCAAGATAACCAACATTTGTTTTAACGGTATCTAATGGTTTCCCATCCCATAATACTTCTCCGCCATCATGAGCTAACATACCTAAGATAATACGAAGGGTTGTTGTCTTACCTGCACCATTCGTTCCTAGTAAAGCATATACACCCGGTTGCTTGATTTCAAAGCTGATATCATCAACTACAACCTTGTCTCCATACTGTTTCTTCAAATTCTTAATTGTTAAAGACATATCTAATCCCCTTTTCTACCCATACTACGTCTCATACTTCGTATTTTTTAACTTCTAAACTTCCTTGAATCATCTTAGAATTAACTTAACATCCTTCCAAACACGATCTTAAAAGTCCAGAATTTGACTAGATTATAACACAGTACTGTTTGGTATAAAAGGGATAATTTTGAAATTATTGTATTCTAATCAATTTTTAATTTAACATGCCACCTATCTTATCCTGTATGGATTCTATCAGTGAATTATTCTGAAGCTCTGTAACTATCTTTTTAGTATTGTAATCTAAAACATCCACAGATAATAAATTGGAAAAAAATAAAAGAATAAATAATGTACAAGCTATAATGATTCTCATTAGTAACCCTTTCACATATTGATACCTGCGTTTTCGTAAGTTAATGTTGGTTGTTACATTCTCTTCCATGGATAACTCCAGCTTTTTTTTAATCTTATGAACAACTTTAAGACAAAATGCATAAAAGAAATTTCAGTGTATGATAACATATAACTTGTTATATTGACGTAAGGTACCATAATAAGTATACTAGAAAAGCAAAGTGATATTAACTAACCATAAGTAATCTAAAGAGGTAAGCATGCAGTATCAGCTAGATGATAAAACTATATATTACACCATCTCTTATGTAAGAAGCCAAAAACTAACGATGGACATCTCCCCAGAAGGATTAATTTCGATTCGTGTTCCCAAAAATACCGACGAGGCTGTGATCATAAATTTCTTACAAACAAAGCGTAAAGAAATTCTAAAGGTGCTTGATCGATTAGAACATAAAACTACCATTTCTCGCACTAAAGAATATCATGAAGAAGAGACTTTCCTTTTTCAAGGGAAGGCTTATAAGCTGTCAGAGCTGATCTCACCTTTACCTGAAGACGAACCACAAATTCAATTGGAACTGAAACGCTTCTATACGAAGCATACAAGAAACATCGTTAAAGAACGGGTGGCCTATTATGAAAAGCTGATCGGAGTTAAAGCCAAATCAGTCACTATTGTAGATAGTGCTAAAACCTGGGGAACTTGTAACAATCATCGTGAGCTTACCTTCAATTATCGATTAAGTATGGCACCCCTTCCAGTCATTGATTCCATTGTGATTCATGAGCTTTGTCATATATTACACCTGAATCATGATCGTTCTTTTTGGCGAAAAGTAGGTTGCTATGATGAAAATTATAAAGAACATCATAGCTATTTAGATCGTTTTGGATTTTATATGACGATTTAGTGATACTTATATTTTATTACGTGACTATGCTAATAAGCTTTTCATTGTAGGAACAGCCTTATGAACATTGGAAATGCTTGAATTCTACCACAAAGTGTCATATAATAAACAAAGTATATCTGTATGTTCTTATTTAATGAAGATAAATAATTAATTTTTAGGAGGAAAAGAATATGTCACAAAATGTTTATGACGTACTCTTAGAGCGCGGTTTTATCGAACAAGCGACTCATGAACAAGAAATCAAAGAGTTACTGGGAAAGGAAAAGGTAACCTTCTATATTGGCTTTGATGCAACAGCTGATAGCTTAACAGCTGGTCATTTCTTAACCGTTATGGCAATGATGCATATGCAGCGCGCTGGTCATAAACCAATCGCATTACTTGGTGGTGGTACTACAATGATTGGTGATCCTACTGGTAAATCTGATATGAGAACAATTATGACCAGAGAAACCATCGAGCATAACGCACAATGTTTTCAAAAGCAATTATCCAAGTATATTGAC
>JAEYWQ010000026.1 GCA_023428885.1 Bacillota bacterium | reverse complement strand
TTATCATAATCAAACCATTTCGTATAGCTATTTTTTGGGATATCTCCCACTTGTTTTTTATCAATAAGTTCAAACCGCAGCCAATATTTGTCTTCCTCACAAAACCATTCTCCTGGAATCTGCGGTTCATAAACTTTCAACTCTTCATCTTCACCTGATTGAATTCTTGCCAGAATAAGAGTAGTATAACCTCGCTTTACGATAATATGATTTGGCAAATGAATTTCCTTACCAGATTGCTTGTTTAAAAGACCTAGCGTATCGTTCACATGAACTGCTTCAATATCCTTCTTTGACATACTTATATGCTCAATTGCCAGTTTCATGACAGATTGAGCAATTAAGTAGTCTTGCTGTAGAAGCTCCTTAACATCAAGTATGAGCTTACCCTCATCAAATTGAGCGATTCGAAGGAATAACTCTTTAGATACCTTACGTAAGTACTCTGCAATTTGTTCCATCTGACTTGCAAATTGAGAAAGATGCTCTATCGATCTTGTATTAATTTCACCTGCGATTGGAAGTATAAGATTCCGAATTTTATTTCTGGTATAATCTAAGCTTAAATTAGAACTATCCGTGTAATATGTTATGTTATGCTTTTTCATCCATTCCTCAATTACTTCCCGTTTCGTTTCTAACAAAGGACGAATAATCTTACCTCGCAAGGCTGGGATACCGGAAGCTCCTTGAACCATACTCCCACGAAACAGATGGAATAAAACCGTTTCCGCATTATCATTCATATTGTGAGCAATTGCAATCTTTTGGCAGTTAAGCTTTTCCGCTACTTCTTCAAAGAGTTCATAACGGACATTACGTCCAACTTCCTCCACTGACTTCCCACTATCTTTCGCTAAATCTAACACAGGAACTAAATAACAAGAAACCGGAATCATATGCTCCTTGCAGAATTCTCGAACATAAGCCTCCTCTGCATCAGACTCCGCTCCCCGTATTTGATGATTTATATGCACAACAAATAAGGAAAGCTGATACTCCTGTTGCAACTGCATCAATACATTAAGAAGGCACATTGAGTCAGCTCCACCCGAAACACCAACAACTACACGGTCTGTAAGCTCTAACATATTCTGTTTTTGAATAAAGGAACGAATCTGATTCAGCATAGAAGGCAGCCTCTCTTAACTTCTTTTTGTAACGCCATAAGAGCCAAACATTAATCTTTGATTGGTATTCTACATCGTTACGTCAAAAATATCAAGTAAAAGGCTGAACTACTACTTTCTCCAGATTCCTGTTACTAACACAGTCATATCGTCTGCTGGCTCAAAGCCGTGCTTTTCTAGCATGGCAGAAAGAACTGCATTTGCCACATCCTGAGGTGTTTTATAGCTAATACTCATAATTACTTTCTTAAGATAAGCTTCCTTATCCTCATCTGTCACACAGTCTAATACCCCATCTGATACCATGATTACATAGTCTCCATCATACAGTTTTTTACTCGTCTTAGAATAATCCACACGATTAAGAACTCCAACAGGCATGGAATTGGAATTGATCGTTTCTACATAGTGATCCCTCTTTATGAAGGTTGTAGCCGCTCCAATTTTAACAAAATCGCAGGTTCCTGCACATAAGTTTAACAAGCAAACATCCACAGTGGAAAACATCGCTTGTTCTGATTTTAATACAAGAACAGAGTTGATTAGCCTGATCGCCGGCTCTTCTCTAAATCCTGCCTCTAAAAACTGCTCTAATAATTCAATCACCATTCCACTTTCTTCAAATGCCTTCTCCCCCGTACCCATACCATCGGATAACATCATCACAACATCTTGACTGTCTGGGTAAAGGAATGAGAAATTGTCCCCATTTACCTCACCTTTGTTCTTAGAGGCTCTGGCAACTCCAGTCAATACCTTATAATTAGCATCCTCACAGAATACATAATCCGCATAGGTATTACCAACAACATTCTTCGAATCATCTCTTGGTATTAATCGCTTTCCCAAAGCTTGTCCCACTAAGGTGGCCATCTCTTTGGTTGTGATACAGCGTCCCCTCATACATCTGGCTGTAATATGTACTTCCATTCCACGGCTTTCCCGCTCAAACATCAATACTCTCTGCGTCCTGATGCGGTGTCTTCTCAGCTTTGTGTTCACTAACCGCTTCTTTACCTCAATAATCTCACCAGTATCACATAAGTTTCCCGAGAAATCCTCAACAATTCTTGCAATTTCTTTTAATTGCCCCGCTACAGCCTCTCGGCTTTCAGCCATACGATTATGCCATGTAAGCTTTAACTTTGCAATTGCTAAGTTACGATTGGTTTCCTCAATAAAGCCCGGAACCTGGATGCAATAATCTCTCATGATATCTGGCATATCCTCTAAAGTGACAACTCCATTCATTCTAGCAGTCTGTAACAATTGATTCACCGCTTCATAGCTTTGAGCAAACTTCTTGTCCCAACAAAAAGTACATTTATTACAATGGCGGCACAGGTTCTCGGATACCTCTTCGAGAACCCCGCCCATATCTTCAATATCAAGAGACGATTTTACCTCAGATAAATAATCAAAACTACTTGCTAGTTTTAAGAACGAATTTGAAATCCCTTCTAATTTCATCTTCGCCGTATTTTTCAATTCATGCTTCACGTATTCCTCTCCATTATCTACACTGCCCTTACCCTGGAGAAAACCTATGACCACGGCTGAAAAACCAACTAATACAAGTAAAATAGATGCAAATAACAGATACGAGATCACTCTGTCAGGATTCACACTAAAAAAAGTTACCAACGCAACACATACACCTGCGAAAGGCAACAAATATCTTCTCTCTTTTTTCATTTCTCCCACCTATCCTTCCAATCTGTTCGCCATATGGGCAGAACTGTTAATGCTAATAATTGATTATAATCAATTGGATAAGAAATCTTTGTCAAATTGATGTAGAGAAAAAGAGATTTTTTTGAAAACTGTGTTAATTTTATATAGTACATTCTATTGCTGCTTTATCGTCTCGAAATCCTTTAAACACAGGTTGACGAAAATAATCCTTTTCACTAGGCATAGACTCCACAATACAAACCAAGCTTGGTTCAAGCCAAACCGCCTCTTCATTCCCCTTGGGTACCTTTGCAAAAGGACAGCGATCAATAATCTGATACGGATATTGCTTCAATGCTCGAAGGCTTACTCCAAGTGTAACATGTCCTTTATATACCAGCTCACCTAGATCATACTGCCCAAGTACAAGGCTACACATTTGATTGCTCTTTAAGATGTATCCACAGACTACACAATCCATAGACCACATAATCTTACACTTAATCCACTCCTTAGTTCTCTTGTCATACCAGTATTTACTTGATTTTTTCTTGGCCACGATCCCTTCTAACCCTTGGTTTTTCGTTAATTCAAAGAGGGCTATTCCATTCTTTTCAATATAACGAGATACTGCTATGTTACTATCTTCTTTGATAATTCCACTTAGCATTTCTTTTCTAACGGTCAAGGGTTCATGGACTACTTCATGATCTTGATAATATATAATATCGTAAGCTACAAAGCTTGCAGGAAGCTTCTGATATGACAGCTGAATTTTAAACGGATCAGTCATCAGAGTCCTACGCTGAATCTCAAAAAAATCCGTTTTTCCTTGATTCATAACAATAAGTTCGCCGTCAAGGATACACTTTACACTTACATTTTTATGGATATTACTAAGTTCAGGAATAATTGGTAATAACCTTTTATCTCGTTTGTTTCTCAGATCCGTTTCTTTATTATTAAGATAAGCAAGGCAGCGAATCCCATCCAACTTTACTTCATAATAAAAGTCTTCTGAATCAAAGGGATCCATCATTTCACTTATTAGCATTGGCTTAATGCCTTTCATATCAAAAATGTCCATTAGGCAGTTCCTTTTAAATCATTACTTTTTGATATTTCAACGCTTTTCTTTAACGCTTCCATCAGGTCAATGATATTATTTGCTGTTCCAGTATCAGCCACAACAATTTCTTCACCGTTAATCTTTTGCTGTATAGCAGCTCTAAGCTTCTCCTGATATTCATCATGATACAGGGTGATATCAAAGGCTTTACTCATAGTGTTGATTAACATCTTAGCCATATCAATCTCTGCCTGCTGTAACTCGATTTTTACTGGTGATTTGGGAATCGCTTGTATTTCTTCCTGATAATATAAGGTCTTGGCAATCATTCCATCCTCAGTGGGATAAAGTACAATCATATTCTCTGTTGTTCCAATCACTGTTTTAGCAATGGCTACACGCTTCTCCTCAAACATAGATAGCCTAAGAAGTTCTAATGCTTTCTCTCCGCCAGCTTCCGGAATCACATAATAATTCTTCTCATAATAGATCTGATCCACTTCCGACATGTGTGCAAAATGTAATATGTGTATGGTTTTATCCTTCTTGGTCTTTATAGCTTCCAGCTCTTCTTCGTCCATGGTAACATACTTACCATCCTCATACTCATATCCCTTGATGATTTCCTCTGACTTAACTTCCTTATCACAGGATGGACAATATTTTTTATATTTGATCCGCTCATGAGTATCTTTACATAGCTGATTAAAACTAATACTGATATCTCTTGTAGTTTTATATAGGCCAACAGGTATATAAAGCATACCAACTGAAATAGCGCTCTTATGCGCAACAGCCATTATCATCACCTCCACTGTTAGTATGCAATGAAATGCTGCTTATTATTAATACATCAGAATATCCTATAGAACAAAAGTGTGCTTCGCACACTTTTGTTCCGCGCGCGAAGCTGCTCATCATGCCTAAAGGGATTTTTAATCAATAGGAAATACGACGCAATTTCCTATTGATAAAAAAAAACTCGATCAAACGATCGAGTTTTATATCATAGCGAAAGAGGGATTTGAACCCACGACACCACGGGTATGAACCGTGTGCTCTAGCCAACTGAGCTATTTCGCCAAAGTGACAAGGCAAATTATAACTTGTTTTTCTTAGCTTGTCAATAGGAATTTGTAGGAATTATATATATTTTTTATTAAATTAGGTACAGTTTAGCTATACTTGACTAATCTTTTTTTTCTTCAAAGATAATCTCATTAGGATAATAAAGAGATAATTTATTACGCGCGATTTCTTCAATGTATCGCTTGGTGCTTTGATAAGCTTTTTTTTGGGTTAACGAAGTACTCCGTTCCATTTCTTCTTCGATTTGCTCATTCAATTTCTCAATTTTAGTATTCTTTTGATTAATATCCTTCTGCATATCTTTCGTTTTATACAATACAACGACACAAATAATTAACACCATAAGCGTTATTAATTTAAGTCCGTTTCTTCTCTTTTTCTTCCCTCGCCTCATACAATTCACCTTTTTCGTAAACTGGTGTTAGTGCAACTAATTCTAATACACCTCGAATTTTCTCTGGTTCTTTTACTTCTACTTGATTTTGCTCGTGTTTCATTCTTTTTTTCATTTTAACCTTTTCTGCTCGGATTTTCAATTGTTTTCTAAAGAAATTAAGAATAATCTTCGTTCTATTTCCGATAATTTTCTTAAGAAAGCTGGTGCTTTTTTTCAATTGTTTAAACAAAAGACGCAATGGTGTCGAAATAAAATAGAAGAAACGCTTTACTAGCTTCTTAATCCAATTTCCTACGAAGCTTCCCATTCGTACCACATGTTTACCTAATAACATCTGATATAATTTCATGCCAAGAACAACCGCAATAATTGCATAGTAACGTATCGTACCATCATTCATAAGATACATCATACAAAAGATAAGGATACCGGCTGTAATCCAAAAACCGATATCCTCAATTGCTATTACAAGTTTCGCATGTTGAATCGTATTGCGAAGAATTACTAAGATATCGTATGCCAGGAACAGCAATACCCCAAAGATAAATGATGCCAAAAAGAAGTTAACTTCTGCTAGGATAAAATCATTCATGCTCTTCCTCCATCACTTGAATAGGCGTTTTAACAAAGATTCTCCTGATTTGGTATAGCCCTTTAATTCAGAGTAAATCAAATTGTCTACCCTTCCAGTAATATCGACTTCACCCTTTTCCAATGTTAAACGACCCATATGCAGCTCTGTACCTCGAATCATTAGGATTCCCAGATCCGTTTCCAGGATAATTTCATGATCATCAAAGGAACGTACATCACGAATCCCTGTCAATTTAGCTTCTTTTCTATCACTTAAACTTAGTTGATGCTTTTTAATCTGCTTGTTATCTTCCATGAACATCCCCCACTTACTCATCCTAACTGCTACTATATATATGCAATAAATAACATTTCATGCTAATTTAGGATTGCGCCAATGGATGTATCTATATATATTTAAATAATTCTTTTGCTTCATCCTTCTTCGTTGTTTCTACAATACTCGTTACTTCAACTTTAACAGCTTTACCGCCGAATCCTATTTCAATAATGTCTCCGACTTTCACATTCGTAGACGCTTTCGCAGGTTTATCATTAATCATGACACGACCGGCATCACAAGCATCATTTGCAACGGTTCTTCGCTTAATTAAGCGAGATACCTTTAAAAACTTATCTAACCTCATAATTACCTCCTACCTTAATGGAACAAGTTGCATTTAGTACATACCTTTTTGATTTAAAAGGAATCCTTTAGGCCAAAAAGGCTGTTGTAAAACCTGCAAGAACAAACATCTGCTCTGGCAAGTTTTACAACAGCCTCATGTTCATATGTTTACCTAGAACAACTATCTAATAGAAGTTCACAGTCACAGTACAAGTTAAACTGTAACTTTTTGCACAACATATTATCAATTACTGATTGATAACGTCCTTTAAAGCTTTTCCAGCTTTGAACTTAGGTGCCTTGGAAGCTGCAATTTCAATAGTCTCTTTTGTCTGTGGGTTTCTACCAGTTCTTGCAGGTCTAGAAGATACTTCAAAAGTACCAAAGCCTACTAACTGAACTTTCTCACCTTTTGTTAACTCTTCAGTAACAACATCAATAAAAGCTTTTAATGCTTTCTCGGAATCCTTCTTGGATAATTCGGTCTTCTCTGCGATTGCTGCAACTAATTCTGCTTTGTTCATGGATAAACTCCTCCTCTAACGTATTATAAATAGTTTTTTTTAATAATCCTCAAGATTATTTCACGCACCCCATTGGGCATTCAGGTGACGGTTTTTTAGCCTATTTCCTCAAAAATCACCTTCAATCTATTTATAAACTTATTGCAGGCATTTGTCAAGGAATTTTCTGCATTTATTTCCAAAATAGCTAGTTTTTTTAAGGAAATTTGCTGTTTTTAAACCCATTTTACCCAGCTAGCAATTTGATAAGAAATTTTGTCTTAAATTATAAAAAATTTGTAAGGCTTTTACTTATTTTTTACATAACTTTTGACGTATTCCGATAAGCATTCTTCTGCATCAACTTGATGTTTTTGTGCATATCTACATAGTTCAAAAAGTACCTTTCCCAAGTGTTCCTTCCTAGCCTTTACTTCTTGTTGATCGGTAACAAGATTACCTATCTCGGTTTTCCATTCAGAGTCTGTCCAGCCAGACTCTACTCCATACATCTTATTGGATTTTTTTACTACTTTTTGAGCACGTATTAACGCAGGGAATGCCTTCGGTATAGATTCTAAACTATCACTTTGCTGTTTCGATTTCTTTTCTAACTTTTTAATCTCTTCCCAGTTGCGGACAACACCTTCACTGGAATCAACGTTAATATCTCCAAAAACATGTGGATGACGTCGAACCATTTTATGGGCAATTTCATCAATCACATCGTCCACCGTGAATAGTCCCTCTTCCTTTGCAATAACACTGTGCATCACAATCTGTAGCAATACGTCCCCAAGCTCTTCTCTTAAATTGTCAAAATCCTTACTCTTTTCATATTCATCAATACCCTCAAGTACCTCATACGCCTCTTCGATCAAACACTGTTTTAAACTAACATGGGTTTGCTCTCTATCCCAAGGGCAACCATTTTCTGATCGCAATTGCTCAATAATTCCACAAAAATCTTCAAAACTATACTTATTATCCACAAAAACACCTCCGTTATACAATTGAATCAAACACTGAATCCAATATACTATAACAAAGGTGTTACTGCAAGGCTCCTTATTTATTTGACCTTAATTTCCTGATGTCTGATTATTCGCTCCGTCTGACACCTCTCCATTGAAATCTGGCACTTCTCCATTGAAGTCTGGCATCTCTCCATTGAAGTCCGGCATCTCTCCATTGAATTCTGGTATTTCTCCATTGAAGTCCGGCATCTCTCCATTGAAATCTGGCATTTCTCCATTAAATCCATCTGGTCTTTCTCCACCAAAGCCACCTTGTTTACCGCCACCAAAACCGCCAGGGCCACCTTTGTTAAAACCACCCCTACCTACTTCCCCAGAAGTAGTAACAGTCTGTGTTAACTCTAAAGTCGCAACTACCACACCATCCACACTAAGGTTGTAAGTCCCATCAAGAGTTAGATCCGGTGAAGTAAAGACAATGGAGTTAAATCGCTTCTTTGCAGTAAATGTACCAATCAAGGTTCCATCCTTGTCTTTGATCTCTATTTTGGCATTTGCCTGATAGGACGAATCCGTATTAACCAGAATAGAGGCTTGACTTGAATCTGTACTTGGCGCTTGCGCCATTCCTGAACTTCCCACTGCATACAAAACGCCACCGCTAACCGTAAACTTTCCATCATAATCTAATGCTGCATTACCATTATTGGTTGGTCCTGAAACATAAACTTCACCGCCAGTCATCGATGCAGATCCATTTACATCAATACCATCACCACTAGCATCCACATATATAATGCCAGCCTGAATCGTAAGCGTCCCATTTCCTGCTGAGAATTGATTCATACCCGGTCTTCCTCCCAAAGAGGATGAATCCTGTCCACCTGCAATGTTAATACCATCATCACTAGCCACTACATTGATATTGGCACCAGCCAGATTCATGGTTAAAGCCTCGAT
Source organism: Bacillota bacterium (assembly GCA_023428885.1). Lineage (GTDB taxonomy): Bacteria > Bacillota > Clostridia > Lachnospirales > Lachnospiraceae > Lachnoclostridium. The sequence goes on along the minus strand of JAEYWQ010000026.1, from coordinate 777 downwards.
GCCCTCATAGCTCTTTGTTATCGTTATATCACCAGCATTTAAGTCCAATTGAGCATCAGCATGAATTCCATCATCACCGCTGGTTAACTGAAAACTACCGCCGTTAATTATGATATCATTGTTACTATGAATAGAATCGTCACACGAATCAATCACAAAGGTTCCATTATCTATTGATAGAATAGAGCTTGCCTTAATACCCTTCATAGAGACATCATCGTTTACAGTCTGGGTACTGCCACCACCACTTAGCAAAGTAAAGTTACCATCTTTTACAATCATAGCAGTTTCTGCTTGCATTGCATCCTCACCAGAGGTAACACGAAAGCTTCCATCCTCAATCATTAAGAGCCCTTTGCTTGCATCTGTGTCATTGGATGTCTTTAGACCATCTCCACCACTGTTTACTGTGATATCTGCAGTTTTTACAATTAGTGCATCGCGCCCCACAATTCCGTTATTTACAGCAGTGACCTGGATGGTTCCACTCATAAACTTAAGCACATCCTTCGAGCTGATTCCATTGTTAAAATTTCCTTCCACCACCAAGCTACCACTACCATTAATCGTTAAACTGTCCTTTGAGAATAAGACAGCGTTCGGCTCTTCCTCAGCAACATCCGTGTACACATAATTAGTTCCATCACTTAAGACATTTTGAGTCCCTTCTTCCAAACTAATAATTGTCTTTCCAGCATTTTTAATATAGATGGGTGCACTATTAGAAGAATGTATGGTTACGCCATTTAAAATTAATCGAACCATACCCTTGTTATC
>JAEYWQ010000394.1 GCA_023428885.1 Bacillota bacterium | reverse complement strand
ATGCTTGCGGACTTCTATAATGTGGATAGTAATAATATAAATATTAATATACAGGAGGAGCACGATGGAAAAAGGTGAGGGGAAGGTTGCTGATGAGAAAAGGAAATTCAGTATCAAAGATATAAAGAAAGAGCATCTAATTTTACTCTTTTTGGCTGGAGTTCTTTTGGTTTTTGCAACGGTTCCTGATTTGTTTTCAAAAAAGAAAGAAACCGGCCAAGTACAAGAATCCACTGCCAATACATCTACAACTCATACATATACGAAACAAGAATCAGAAGAAGAGGAATACATTACAATTTATGAGAATAAATTAAAGAAACTACTAGAAAAGATGGAGGGTGTTGGAAAGGTTGAAGTAATGCTAACCTTAGAAAACTCAGAAGAACAAATTGTGCTTAAAGATAGGCCAAACACACAAGAGAACTTAAATGAGACGGATACTTCGGGTGGCAGTAGAGTTAGTTCCAATTCACAATATGAGGAAGAGACAGTTTTGATAACTACCAAGGCAGGAGAAACTGTTCCTTATGTCACGAAGGAAATCGTGCCAAGAATAAAAGGCGTTATAGTACTTGCACAAGGAGCTGGCGATGGGAAGATTCAAACAATGATATCAAATGCAGTATCTGTTTTGTTTGATATCCCGATTCATAAGGTGCAGGTTTTGCAGATGAGTCATTAAGGGATTAGAATTTATTTAAGAAAGCGAGGGTACATAAATGAAAGTTAAGAATATCTTTAAGAAAAACCAGATTATCATCTTCGCATTAGCGATTATGATTGCAATTGCAGGATATCTGAATTTTTCAAGGGATAAAACTAAGGAAAGCGAGTTAGAAGAAGCAGCAAGTTCAAGTGTAGATAAACTATTTACAGAGATTGACGGTGATTCCTATACTGATCTTGCGGATATTTCGGATGAAGATATCAGTGAAGCTTCCAATGATAGTCTCTTAGTTGTAAATGATCCTGTTTCCACGGAAGACAGCATGGTTGCAAAAGGTGATGATAAGAATGTAGCTGAAGAATCTAAAGATGATGCGAAAGCAGCAGATGCTGAGAGTAAAGATGCTAAGACCGCAACAGATGGTAAGAAATCAGAAGTTGAGACAGCAGCTCCAGGCGAAGCAATTCTTGCAAGCACAACGATTAGTTCTGCATACTTTTCCACTGCTAAATTAACGAGAGAGCAGACAAGAGCTAAGAACAGAGAAAGTTTGATGGATATTATCGCAGATACCAATACTTCTCAAGAATTAAAAGATAAAGCTTCCGATGCCTTAATGGAATTAACAACAATCGCTGAGAAGGAAAGCTCCACTGAAATTCTTCTGGAAGCGAAAGGCTTCTCTGGTGCTGTAGTTTCTATCGTAGAAGATAGCGTTGATGTTATTGTGAATAGCACTTCATTAACAGATCAAGATAAAGCAATCATAGAAGACGTAGTTATGAGAAAAACAGGTGCCGACCTTAGTAATATTGTGATTACAAATGTTGTAACAGAAGACTAAATCAGTGTATAACTGAGCGTTATCCGTTAATAATGAGAATGAGATATTAGCTATTATTATAAACTCTTTGCAAATTTATCATTCCTTTGCTATAATAGATGTAGGATTTGTAATAATTCAGTTAAATTAGCATTAACACCCAAGCAAGTAAATCTTGCTTGCGGTAAGCTCATAATTCATGCTAATTAAGGTTTGAAGATTGAATTTTTACAAGGATTTAATTGAGCGCGGATATACGCATGAAATACAGGAGGTAATACCTATGAATAAAGAACTCCAAAATAGTAATGCTTACACAATGGAAGCATCAGGGAAAATAGGAGAAGTTAAGATAGCAGATGATGTTGTGGCTACAATCGCTGGTCTTGCAGCAACTGAAGTAGAAGGTGTGGCAGCATTAACTGGTAATCTAACCAAAGAGATCGTTGGTAAATTAGGAATGAAGAATTTGTCTAAGGGAGTTAAGATTGAACTCTTAGAGAAGTCCGTTTCTGTAGAGCTATCGATTACAATGAAATATGGCTATAGTATTCCTAAAACTTCTGCTAAAGTGCAGGATAAAGTGAAGACTGCGATTGAGAATATGACAGGTTTAACCGTATCAGAAGTGAATATTCACATCGTTGGAGTAGATATTGAACATACAAAGCAATAGGAAAATTGGCGGGGGGTTAAATCGCATATTCTTATGTGTATTTGACACCTCCTCTTTTATTCATAACAAGTGAAGCAGCTTGTTTTACTTATAAAATAAGGTATGTGAAAATTGCTTTCTTTTCACATTAAAACTACATGTTGCCGGCAAACCGCAAACTTGGGCGTCGGCACAAATTTACCGATTGAAAAATCATGATTTTTCAATCTAGTTCCCCAGGAGGAAATGATGACAAGAAGAGAAATTAGAGAACATTTATTTCGTATGTTGTTTCGTAAGGAGTTTCACGAACCAAGTGAATTAAACGAACAGCTTGAATTTTATTTTGATACATTAGAAGTAGCATCGGAGGAAGAGCAAAGCTATCTCCAAGAAAGATTCAACAAGATTAGTGAAAAGCTTGGTGAAATTGATAATATTCTAGCAGAAGCGACTAGTGGCTGGAAGTTAAATCGTATGGGTAAAGTGGACCTAAATATTATGCGTTTGGCTACTTTCGAGATCAAGTATGATGAAGAGATCCCAATGAAGGTTGCAATCAATGAAGCAGTAGAACTTGCAAAAAAATATGGTGGAGATTCCTCTGCTAGTTTTGTTAACGGTGTATTAGCAAAGGTATTATAAGATATGGAACAAGTGTATTCTGTTACACAGGTGAACAATTATATAAAGAATATGTTCGTGAAGGATTATGTTCTGAACCGTATTTATATGAAGGGTGAAGTATCCAATTGTAAATACCATTCATCAGGGCATATTTACTTTACGCTGAAAGATGAGACGGGTCAGATGGCTTGCATAATGTTTGCAGGAAATCGTACTGGTCTTACTTTTCAATTAGAGGAAGGACAAAGTGTCATAGTCTTTGGCGGTATCAGTGTATATGAGAGGGATGGTAAGTACCAGTTGTACGTAAAAGAAGTACGTTTAGATGGTTTAGGTCTTCTCTATGAACGCTTTGAAGCACTGAAAAAAAGACTGCTTTCGGAAGGACTCTTTGATCCAGCACATAAAAAGCCAATCAAAGCTTATCCGAATAAAATAGGGATTGTAACTGCAAGAACAGGTGCAGCCCTTCAGGATATGATCAATATTAGTAGCAGACGTAATCCCTATGTGCAATTAATTCTTTACCCAGCCAAGGTGCAAGGGGAAGGAGCTGCGCAGACGGTTGTAAAGGGAATCAAAGCCTTAGAGGCACTAAGAGTTGATACCATAATTGTGGGACGTGGCGGAGGTTCCATCGAAGACTTGTGGGCATTTAATGAAGAAATTGTGGCAAGGGCAATTTATGATTGTAGTATTCCTATCATTTCTGCAGTTGGACATGAAACAGATACTACAATCGCTGATTACGTATCCGACCTGCGAGCACCTACACCTTCTGCGGCAGCAGAATTAGCAGTCAATGATATATCACTGTTAGAAAGTGCTCTTGTGGATTATCATTCTTCCATGGTAAATGCAGTATTGAGAAAAATCACCCTGTTACGAACTAGAGTAAAACAAGAAGAAGTGAAACTAAACTATCAAAGCCCGATGTATCTGCTCCGTCAGAGACGTCAAACCGTAATCGATATGGAAGAGAAGTTAAAGCAACGGATGCGAGGAATCTTGGATAAGAAGAAACATCTTCTTGCAATTAAGGTTGAACGTATGAAAGGCTTATCACCATTGGATAAGTTAAAGAGTGGATTTTCTTATGTTTCTTCGGTAGATGGTCAAGTGGTGAACAGTATTTCGAAGGTAAACCTTGGCGATGAAGTGGTCATATCAGTAACCGATGGTATCATTCAAGCAAAGACTTTCGCCGTGACGAAGATAGAAAGGGATAAAATCGATGGCTAAACAAGCAAAAACAGTAGAACAGTCGTTTGAAGCGCTGAATCTTATTATGGAGGAGTTAGAAAAAGAAGATGTCACCTTGGAGGACTCTTTTCGTTTATACCAGGAAGGAATGAAGCTTTTAAAGGAGTGCAATGACTCTATTGATAAGGTTGAGAAGAAATTAATGATATTAGAAGAAGAAGGTACGCTGTAATATCATCGAATGCATAAAGTATAAGAAATTAAAGAAGTAGCAGACAGGTATAAGTCATAAGCTGATAAATAAGTAAAAAGCATCAAGTGGAGGATTAGGATGAACATAGCTAATAAGGTGGAGGAAAAGACCAAAGAAATCGATGATATTATTCAGCGTTATTTGCCAAAAGAAGCGGGACAGCAAAAAGTCATCTTGGAAGCTGTGAATTATAGTTTATTAGCAGGCGGTAAACGTATCCGTCCTATGATTATCTTAGAAACCTATCGAATGTTTCTAAATGCTAACCATAAGAAGGAGGAAGCAATTGTTGAACCTTTCTTGATTGCAATGGAGATGATTCACACCTATTCTCTTGTACATGATGATTTGCCGGCTATGGATAATGATCAATACCGTCGCGGGAAATTGACCACCCATGCAGCCTATGGTGAAGCGATGGGAATACTGGCGGGGGATGCTTTATTAAATCTTGCTTATGAAACAGCATTAAGCTCATTTCAAGTGGTTGAAGAAAAGTTACCACAGACTGATTGGATGATGTATTATCAACGCTTATTACGAGCGCTTCAACTATTAGCAAAGAATGCGGGAATCTATGGAATGATTGGTGGTCAGGTAGTAGATGTTATGAATGTCAACAATCCTTTATCAAAAGATCAATTGGATTTTATCTATGATTTAAAGACTGGTGCCTTACTTCGCTCATCATTTTTAATCGGAGCCATACTATCGGGTGTTGAGGAAGAAAAATTAAAAACGATAGAAAAGATAGCTTACAATGTAGGCTTGGCATTTCAGATTCAAGATGATATCCTTGATGTTACTAGCACACAGGAAGTGTTAGGAAAACCAATTCATAGTGATGAAAAAAATCATAAGACAACTTATGTTACCTTATATGGAATTGAAGAGAGTAAATTGATGGTGAGTAAGCTGTCACAGGAAGCACTCACTTTGTTAGCGAGCTTACGAGTAGAAAACGATTTTATGGCTGAATTAATTGAGTTTTTAATTACTCGAGAAAAATAGGAAGTAGGTGATGTTGGTGCCAAAGGTACTAGATGATATCAATCAACCCAATGACATTAAGCAAATAAATAAAAAAGATTATTCACGCTTAGCGATGGAAATAAGAAAATTCCTGATTTCAAATATTAGTAAGACCGGTGGACACCTAGCATCCAATCTTGGTGTAGTAGAACTAACGATGGCTTTACATCTATTTTTAGACTTTCCAGAAGATAAACTAATCTGGGATGTCGGTCATCAGGCCTATGTTCACAAGATTTTGACAGGACGCAAAGGTGATTTTAGCACCTTACGTCAATTTGAGGGAATGAGCGGATTTCCTAAATGTAAGGAAAGTGACTGCGATTCCTTTGATACAGGTCATAGCTCTACCTCATTATCGGTGGCAAGTGGATTTGCAAAAGCGCGTGATATAAAGAGGGAAGATAATAAAGTTGTAGCAGTCATAGGAGATGGAGCCTTAACTGGCGGTATGGCTTTCGAAGCCTTGAATAATTTAGGGCGAATAAAGAGTAACATGATTATTATCCTCAATGATAATAATATGTCGATTGCAGAAAATGTAGGTGGCATGTCAAACTATCTTGGTAAAGTACGTACCAATGTAAGGTATACAAATTTCAAGGGTGGCTTAGAGACTGCCTTACGTAAGATTCCTAAAGTGGGTGACACCATTATTGCAACCTTGAAACAATCCAAGGATTCAATTAAGCACTTCATGATACCAGGAATGTTATTTGAAGATATGGGAATTACCTATATTGGACCGATTGACGGTCATAATATCAATATGATGTTAACTGCATTGAATTCAGCGAGTCGTGTGAATGGTGCGGTTATCATTCATGCAATTACGCAGAAAGGAAAAGGTTATGAAAAGGCAGAGAAAGAACCTTGCCATTTTCATGCAGTAGAACCTTTTGATATAAAGACAGGAAAGAAGTTAAAAAACAGCAATTCGGTATCCTATACAGAATGTTTCTCACGTACCATGCTAGAGTTTGGAAGGGAATATGAGGATATTGTAACAATCTCAGCTGCCATGCCAGATGGCACAGGCTTAACAGCCTTTGCCAAAGAGTTTAAAGATCGTTTCTTTGATGTTGGAATTGCAGAAGAACATGCGGTGACCTTTGCTGCAGGATTAGCCGCCTCTGGCTTAAAACCCGTAGTCGCAATCTATTCCACCTTCTTGCAGCGCGCATATGATCAGATTCTACATGATGTATGTGTAGGCAAACTACCGGTGGTATTTGCCATTGATCGTGCAGGAATTGTTGGACAAGATGGCGAAACCCATCAAGGAATGTTTGATTTATCCTACTTAACTCATATGCCAGGAATGACAGTGATAGCGCCGATGAATGAAGCAGAATTTGTAATGATGTTACGTTATGCCATTGATTTTGATGGGCCAATCGCCATTCGCTATCCTAGAAGTATGGTTTATCGAGGATATGCAGAGCAAACACCAAAGATTAACTATGGTAAAAGTGTCCTCTTGGAAGAGGGAGAAGAAATCGCTTTGTTAGCGGTGGGCAGTATGGTAGAGACAGCGGTGAATGTGCGTGAGATGTTATTAGAAGCTGGATACAAGGCTTCTTTAGTCAACATAAGATTTATTGCACCAATGGATGAAGAAATGCTTCATGAAGTTGCAAAAAAACATAAATTAATTGTAACCTTAGAAGAAAATGTGAAACGTGGAGGCTTTGGTGAAAGCGTATCGGTATTCTTAATGGAGAATGGATATGGTGATAAAAAGCAGATGAATATCTCCTTGCCTAACAATTTCATTGAACATGGAGAACGCAAGGTGTTATTAGAAAACTTGGGTCTTTCTCCGGAAAGCATAGTGGAGGCAATCATGAAGGGTACTTGGAGGAAATAAATGAAAGAACGTTTAGATGTATTAATCGTACAGAGAAATCTAGCAGAGTCCAGAGAAAAAGCCAAAGCAGTCATCATGGCTGGTGCTGTATATGTGAATGGTCAGAAGGAAGATAAGGCTGGGAGTATGTTTAAGGATGATGTACAGATTGAAGTACGTGGTCATCAGATGAAGTATGTCAGCCGCGGCGGATATAAGTTGGAAAAGGCCATCAAAGAGCACGGAGTAGTCCTAACTGACAAGGTTTGTATGGATGTTGGATCTTCTACCGGTGGATTTACGGATTGTATGTTACAAAATGGTGCCCAGAAGGTGTTTGCAATCGATGTGGGAACCAACCAGCTTGCCTGGAAGTTACGCCAAGACGAAAGAGTAATTTCTATGGAGCAAACCAATATTCGTAATGTGACCATCGATGATATCAAAGAACAAGTGGACTTCGTTTCCATTGATGTTGCATTTATCTCATTAACCAAAGTATTAAGTCCGGTGTACGCATTGATGAAGGAGGAAGCTGAGATTGTTTGCTTAATTAAACCCCAATTTGAGGCAGGGCGTGAAAAAGTAGGTAAAAAAGGTGTGGTTCGCGATAGGGTGGTGCATCAAGAGGTGATTGAAATGGTAATGTCCTATGCGTCAAGTCTTGGATTTACCTTATTACATTTGGATTTCTCCCCGATAAAGGGACCGGAAGGAAATATTGAATATCTGCTTCACATGAAAAAGTCAGGAACTAAAGATATACAGGACTTCTTAGACCTTGTCCCTGAAGTAGTGTCAAAAGCTCATAATCAATTGGATGAAACTTAAGCTTAACGAAATAAAGTAATCGTAAGTGAGTGTTGAAAGTCACTCATTTACGATTTAATTAAAGCTACTATACATAACCTAAAAATATGGCTAATATAGCTGAAAGATAGCCCTCCTCTTGCTTTCTATATATTTACATGTTATAATTATTCAGCATATGAGTAACAAAATGCACTCATGGAGGAAACATGAAAAAGTTCTGTATTATCGCTAATCGCGATAAAGATGAAGATTTATTCTTAACGAATCAGATTATAGGTTTTTTAACGGAGAATGAATGTCAGGTTGTGATTGCCAAAGAGGCCAATGATGAGATGCATTATACTGACATAAATTCGATTCCTTTGGATACAGAATGTGTGATTGTGCTAGGTGGAGATGGGACGATCTTGCAGGCTTCACATGATTTAATATATTCTAGTATTCCTATCTTAGGGATCAATCTTGGAACTTTGGGATTTCTTGCTGAGATAGAGATACAAAATGTAAAAAATGCGCTAACAAATGTAATTCAAGGAAAATATCGTATCGAGGAACGAATGATGATAGGAGCTAAGTTTCAATCCGAGTATCATCATATTTCTACCAAAGATGAGTATAAAGCCTTGAATGATATAGTAATAGCACGAAGCGGTTTCTCTCGTATTATTTGTGTTGGGATTTATGTGAATGGGGCGTGGGTTCATGATTATCGTGGTGATGGTGTTATTATATCTACACCTACAGGATCTACAGGTTACAATTTGTCTGCAGGAGGCCCAATTATTACACCGATGGCCGAGATGATGGTTATCACTCCAATTTGCCCACATACGCTGAATACAAGAAGTATTGTGGTTTCTGACCGTGATACGGTGGAAGTTGTAATTCGTGAAAGTAAAAAGACGCAAAAGGAAGAAGCAATTGCTACCATGGATGGAGAAAGAGCAGTTAATTTAAGTGCTAATGACCGGGCAATTATACGAAAGTCAGAGTTTAAAGTTAAGCTATTACGGTTTGATGAGTATTGCTTTTTTAACTTACTACGGTCTAAATTTGGCGAAGAGAAGTATCATTAAAAGACGCAATATAAACGCTGTATTCCACTTACGAAGAAGTAGAATATGCAGAAAGAGGATAGGATGAAGATTGGTAGACAAAGTAAAATCGTAGAATTAATTACAAAGTATGATATTGAAACCCAGGAAGAACTTGCAGATAAGCTTGAAAAAGCAGGTTATACTGTAACACAAGCAACCATTTCCAGAGATATTCGAGAATTAAAGCTAACGAAAGTTGCTATGGAACAAGGAAAACAAAAGTATATTGTATTGGCAAATCAAGAATCTGGAATGGCAGAAAAATATGTGCGTATCCTTAGAGATGGTTTTGTTTCTATGGATATGGCGCAGAATATTATGGTCGTAAAAACTGTTTCTGGTATGGCAATGGCAGTTGCAGCAGCTTTAGATGCTTTACATTTTGACGGCATCGTTGGTTGTATCGCAGGTGATGATACGATTATGTGTGCAGTCCGTACGGTACCAGACACCGTTAAAGTAATGGAGAAATTATCGAAGATCATTAAGGGTGGAAAGTAGTTATATCTACGAAAAGATACAAGGAACGAAATAAAAAGTATTGAAACAGCTAGAAAACCGTGGTAAAATATTCGATGGTTATTTTGGTGATGAAAAAATTAGTTTATCACGAAATATATAAAACGCACTGATTCCTAGTAATAGGAATCAATTGATTCGTCATACCGTTTAAGATGTAATAAAAGAATTGGGTTTTAGAAATAACGATAGAAGTGAAAAGGGAAGGATATAACGATGTCAGGACATTCAAAATTTGCGAATATTAAACACAAGAAAGAAAAAAATGATGCAGTTAAGGGAAAAATTTTTACTCGTATTGGTCGTGAAATTGCTGTTGCAGTAAAAGAAGGCGGCGCGGATCCTAACAACAACAGCAAATTAAAAGATATTATTGCCAAAGCAAAATCAAATAATATGCCTAATGATACCATCGATCGTAGTATCAAAAAGGCTGCTGGTGATGATGGTAGTGTAAATTATGAATTCGTATCCTATGAAGGCTATGGCCCAAGCGGAACCGCAATTATCGTAGAAGCTTTAACTGATAACAAGAATAGAACTGCAGCTAACGTTCGTAACGCATTTACCAAGGGTAGTGGTAACGTTGGTACCCAGGGTTGCGTATCCTATATGTTTGATCAGAAAGGCCAAATCATCATTGACAAAGAAGAATGTGATATGGGTGCTGATGAACTTATGATGCTTGCTCTTGATGCAGGTGCCGAAGACTTCAATGAAGAAGAGGACAGCTTTGAAATCCTAACCGATCCAGATAACTTTAGTGAGGTTCGTGAAACCTTAGAGAAAGCTGGAATTGCTATGGTGGAAGCAGAAGTTACTATGATTCCACAAACCTGGGTTGACTTAACTGACGAACAGGATATTAAGAATATCAATAAAACCCTTGACTTACTCAATGAAGATGATGACGTGCAGCAGGTATATCATAACTGGAATGAGTAAGATTGGATGCTGGGATTGTCTTAAAAACGGATTTTCGTAATTCTATAAAAGTAAAAAGTAAACCAGTTACACTATACTGGGTAGTATGAAAAAGAAACTGAAGAGTACTTCTAATCCTGCATTTGTCACACCTGAAACAAGTGATAAATGCAGGATTTTTCCATGTTATACCATTAAAAAGTGATATCATTATTGGCAACACTTCTTTACATAGATTGTTTAGACAAAGATATTGATATTAAGCAGATATTCAATTTATAATATTACTATACAAATGGTTTGCAATAGTTAGTAAAAGTGTAAATGGCTTAAATGTAGGAGGGATTATGAAAAGGGCTGTAAAGAAAGTCATAATATTTTTAGCTATAATTATTTTTTTATTTGGATTTATGATTGTATTCTCCAGATATGGATGGAAATTATTTGGATTTATGATGTGTGATTCACCTAATGAAATATTTGCAGATAATATTACTGTTGAGGATGATGAAGTTAATTTAAGACTAAACGAAGTCACTAGCATTTCATCTTATGCGGGCTATATCTATAAAATAGAAGATGGTAATCTTTATATTGGTATTAAACATAATATTCTTTTTGCTGCTTTAAGTGGTAACATAGATTACAATATTTCAATCCGTACCAAAGATTCAAAAATCAGAAATATATATTTTAAAGATAATCAAAATATCTGGCTAATATGGAATGAGAGCGAAGGTAGGATTAAACATTCTGACATTAAACCTCAAAAATATTAAACGCTTGCCATAGCATATCATCGTCTTTTGGCTTGATTTTCAATCCCAGTGATGATATACTGTTGCTCAGTGATGGAAAATATCACGCTGCAGTGATGATAAATCCCACTGTCTATCATAGCTGAGCCTTTGGTGGATGGTGGGATTTTTAATGTTAACATAAAGGAAATACCGTTATTTGGATTTGAGCAAAGAAAAGATGAAAATGCTATCTTAATGATTGATTAATTTTGCTTGCATTTTTGCCAGGGGGGTAAGCAAGGTGAATTTCAATTAATGGTTATAATAACAATAACCTAAAGGTGCTATACAGCGAATACAAGCATCCTATAGAAAGCGTTAATGGAATTAATGGGAGAATAGAAATGTTAAAAAATAAAGTAATACCCTTTATAAGCCGGTTATCTATAAAAAAGAAAATATATGCTATTTTGATGAGTATGGGTATTTTGATGGTGTTTGGACTCGTTATTAATGGAAAAGTTCTCTATGGATTTATAGGCGAAGTAAATGGATTTATGGATGATATTTCGGTAAGTTACAATTTTCAAGAAGCCATGAAAGATGAGACTACCATGTTCGCTAATCTGATTCGAAATCATACCTTAGAGAATGAAACAAAAATGGAAGAGGCATCTATTTATACAGATGATACATTTAAAGCCCTCCCTTATGACTATAAGATCACTGGTGAAAAAAGGTATGAAATAACCTGGAGTATAAAAAATAGTTATGAAGAGTATATCAAGCAAAGAGACAAAGTTTTATTAATGGATTCCAATGAGGCAGATTATATCGAAGAAGTTTATAAAACTTACCAAATGCAAGAGTTTTTACAAGACTATGCCGCAAGACTTATGAAAGAAGTCTTAAGCGGGGAAAATAATACATATGTAAACCGTGTGATATACTTAAAACGCTTTCCATATGTAGTTGGTTTTAGTGCTGTATTAGTATTATTTTTATTTTTTTACCTTACTAGGATATTAACAAAAGATATTATTTCGGTACTTTCAAACTTGGTGAAAGTTTCTAGGGAAATCGAAAAAAATAATTTCACCGTTCCAGATCTAGTTTGGAAAGGGCAGGATGAGTTTGGACAATTGGTGTATGCTTTTAATAAAATGAAACACTCTACCAAAGAATATGTGCTTACTCTTGAAGAAAAACGTATGATCGAAGAAAAACTTCATCAACAACAATTAGAGCAAGCAACCTTAGAACAAAAATTCTCAGAAGCCCAGTTACAGTTAATTAAAAGTCAGTTAAATCCACATTTTCTTTTTAATACATTAAATATGATTTACAGAATGGCACAAATAGAGGATGCTCCAATCTCTCAAGAAATGCTAAGAGTATTAAGTAATCTTTTAAGGTATAGTCTACGTACTACGGCTCCTTTTGCACCATTAAATCAGGAATTAAAGATCATTGAAGATTATATGTACATTCAAGAAAAAAGATTTGGTGATAGAATTAGTTGGAACATTGAATCTGATGTACAAAGCCAGTATGTAGAAGTACCTGTTTTTTTGCTGCAACCTTTAGTGGAAAATGCAATTATCCATGGAATATCTCTGAAAGAAGAGGGGGGCCATATCGATATTTGTATTCATCAACATGAAGAAACGCTTTATATTGAAGTTAAGGATAATGGAATGGGAATGAGTGCAGAGAAGTTAGAGCAAATTCGAAGTGGGATCAAGCAAAGAGGGAAAGATATTGGTATTGGCTTAGGTAATATTTATCGTAGAATAACAGCTTATTATGAATACGGTGAGGTCACTGTAGAAAGTCAAGAAAATAAGGGAACTCAGATTAAGATTCTGTTAGAAAGGAGAAAACTATAACGTATCGGATATTAATTGCAGAAGATGAATTGATAGAAAGAATGATGCTTAAGAAGGTACTACAGAAAATATTTGGAGACAGCTGTGAAGTACTTGAAGCAGAGAATGGGAAGCGAGCATTAGAAATTTTTCGAAGTACAGATATTCATGTCGTCATTTTAGACATAGAAATGCCAGGAATCAAGGGGATAGATGCGGCAGAAATTATGCGAAAGGAAAAAGAAGGTTTTTGCATTATTTTTCTGACTGCTTATGATAAATTTGAATATGCAAAAAAAGCAATCGCAGTGCATGCACTAGAGTATTTGTTAAAACCTTATTCAGAAAAGGAACTAGTATCTGTGGTAGAAGAAGCTTTATACCTGGCAGAAAAATACGTACAAGGAGAAGTATATTCTTCTTACTCCCCTGATATCTTAGGAATTTTAGGAAACAGATCAGAAGATAAGCATGTGATAGAGTCTCCAATGGAATTTGAATCAGAAGAGAATAATATAAGTAGGTTTAATGTTTTGGCATCTATGGTAGAAGAATATGTTAGAAGCAATTACATGAATGAAATATCCATGCAAGAAGCAGCTCGTGCCATCAACTATTCAGAAACTTATTTTTGCAAAATGTTTAAACAGCAATTTGGACAAAACTTTACGACTTATTTAACAGAGTATAGAATCAATGAGGCTAAAAAGTTATTGAAACAACCTAATATGAGTGTAAAGGAAGTTGGTGTGAAAGTAGGTTATCCAGATTCTAGTTATTTTGCAAGAGTATTTCGTAGAAGTGTTGGTATTAGTCCTTCTGAGTATCAGTTACAGCGAATGAAAGAATTATAGTAGATGGGAAATGTGCTTTTTTAGCACTAACAATAAAGTAAATATCTAGTATATGCAAATGAATGCATCCCGCAGACGGTGAATCCCGTAGGCGGGATTTTTTTTAATCAAAAATTGCGTCGTATTTCCTATTGATCAAAAATCCCTTCGGGCATGATGCGCAGCTACGTTCGGAACAAAAGTGTTCTCTTACGGTACTGCGAAAGCAAAGTAATCAGATGACAGATGGACAGCCAACCTGTCACCTTTCATCCTGCAAGTTTGCATGCATATATGCGAACACGCATGAGAGCCTTGTATAGAATTGAAATCTGGGCATTGTGCAATTTTTAAGAAATAGTCAGTTTATTGCAAGCAAAATTACTTAAAAAATAGATAAATAAAATAAGCATAAAAAAGAAAAGAAGTAATAATGTCCAACATTGATTATGAAAAAAAGATAGAATTGTGCTTTTTATACTAACTTAATCCGATATTTTTTTTCGACAGCAAATTGTATAATAAATTTGTAAAAAGCGTACGAAAGGAGGCAGCATTTTATGAAAAAAGAAGAATTATTCCGTATGGAAGGAATAAGTAAAAGCTTTCCCAGTGTAAAGGCATTAGATAAAGTTAGCTTAAATGTTTACAAAGGTGAAGTTTTGGGATTAGTTGGTGAAAATGGAGCGGGTAAATCCACACTAATGAAAATATTATCAGGTGTTCATAGAGCTGACGAGGGAGAGATCTATATTGAGGGACAAAAGGTTCAAATAGATTCGGTTAGCAAAGCTCATGAACTTGGTATCAGTATTATCATGCAGGAATTAAATTTGTGTGGACATTTGAGTGTAGCTGATAACATTTTTATCGGTAGAGCACATACCAAAGGCCTATTTATTGATGATAAAAAAATGCATCAGGAAGCGAAAAAGATCTTAGATGGTTTGGGGATTGATTTAGATACTTATGCTCAAGTAGATAGTTTAAGCGTTGCCCAACAACAGATGGTTGAAATAGCGAAAGCAATCAGTTTTAATTCTAAAATATTGGTACTTGATGAGCCATCTGCAACTTTAACAGAACGTGAAATTGATCAGTTGTTTGGAATCATTAGACGTCTACAAGCACAAGGTGTAGGTATGGTTTACATCTCACATCGTATGGCAGAGTTAAATCAAATATGTGAGAGAGTAAGTATTATTCGTGATGGTCAGTATATCGGTACTAGAGATCTAAGTGAAATCACAATGGATGAATTGGTTAACATGATCGTTGGTCGTTCCCTTGAAGACAAGTATCCAAAGTATGTTAGACAAATTGGAGATATTGCTTTGGAAGCAAGAAATATTCGTAGAGGAAACAAAGTAAATGTAGATTACTTTAATGTAAAAAAAGGTGAAATCTTAGGTATCTCCGGTTTAGTAGGGGCAGGTCGTACAGAATTAATGAGATGTATTTTTGGTGCTGACCCTGCAGACAGTATGGAACTTACCTTAGATGGCAAAGCAATTAAAGTACGCTCTGTACAAGATGCTATTAAACATGGTATTGGTTATGCAACAGAAGATAGAAAAAGAGATGGTCTGGCACTTGACTTAGACATCAAGTATAACACCAATATGGCTCATTTATCACAACTAACACGTTATGGTTTTGTAGATGATAAAAAGGGTGCAAAGAATGCTGAAAAATATGTAAAACTCTTGAAAACAAAGACACCAGGTATTCATCAGTTATGTAGAAATCTGTCCGGTGGTAATCAGCA
Organism: Bacillota bacterium; assembly: GCA_023428885.1. Lineage (GTDB taxonomy): Bacteria > Bacillota > Clostridia > Lachnospirales > Lachnospiraceae > Lachnoclostridium. Next base: position 2,331 of record JAEYWQ010000394.1, on the reverse strand, counting down.
AAAAGTAGTTTTAGCAAAATGGCTTTGTAACGATGTAAAAGTACTTATCGTAGATGAACCTACACGTGGTATCGATGTTGGAGCAAAGTATGAAGTTTACGAACTATTTAATGAATTAAGTAAGCAAGGTGTTGCTATTATTATGATTTCATCTGAACTACCTGAAATTCTTGGTATGAGTGATAGAGTATTAGTCATTCACCAAGGTGAAATTAATGGTGAGTTGGATGCGAAAAAGACAACCCAAGAAGAAATCTTATACTTAGCTGCTGGTTATAACAAGTTAGAAGGAAAAGCAGCTCCAACGCTATCATCAAAGAATTGAGAGGAAGGAATGAAATTATGAAATCATTTAGTAAGTTAAATGTTGCTACTAGACGAGCTATCTATTCTTTTGGAATTTTAGTCGTACTATTTGTTGCATTTTCGATCATATCACCTGGTAAATTTTTAGCTCAGTCAAATTTACAAAATTTATTACAACAAATTGTTACTTATACTATTATCGGTTGTGGTTTAACATTCTGTCTTGTCTGTGGCGGTAACGATCTTTCTGCCGGAGCTTCCATGGCTTTATCGGGAATTATCGTAGTTAGTTTATTAGTAAGAGGTATTCCATTACCTATTTGTATCATCATTTGTCTTGTTATGGGATTATTAACAGGTGTAATGAACGGATTCTTTATTGAAATTTTAGGTGTAGTACCATTCGTTGCCACGCTGGCAACCCAGTGGGTATATCGTGGACTTGCAAACGTTCTTGTAAATGGTGCTCCAGTTTATACAACAAACATTCCTTCAAAATCAGTGCAATCTGCTTTCTATGTATTAGGTGGTGGACGTATTGGAGGAAATGGTCTTCCTTACAGCGTTATTATTACTTTAGTATACGCAGCAATCTTAGGTATCGTATTAGCAAAAACTCGTATCGGACGTCAAATTTATGCATGTGGATCTAACTTAGAAGCAGCAAAATTATCCGGTATTAATGCAGTGAAAACCCGTATGTTCGCATATTGTATTTCAGGTTTATCAGCGGCTATTTGTGGAATACTAGTAGCATCTAGATTAAGCAGTGCACAGCCAACTGCTGGTAATGGATACGAAATGGAAGCAATTGCAGCCTCTGTACTTGGTGGTATCGCTATTAATGGTGGTGAAGGTACAATTTTAAATACAATTATTGGTGCTCTTATGATGGGTGTTATCAGAAATGGTTTGAACTTAAATGGTATCAACTCATTCTGGCAACAAGTAATTATTGGTCTAATTCTTTTAGTAGCAGTAGCGTCTCAAACTGTTACAAAAGGTGGAAAATTAGATGGTATTAAAAGATTATTTAAAAAACAAAACGCGTAAACCAGGAGGAAATGAAACATGAAAAAAGCACTGACATTACTACTTACCCTTGCTCTTGCTATGACAACCTTAGTTGGATGTTCATCAGGGACAAAATCAAATGATTCAACAACAAGTGGTAAAGACGAAAAAACTATCTATGTTATTGTAAAAGTTCTAGGTAACCAATACTGGAGCGTATTACAAGCAGGTGCTCAAAAAGCCGGAGAAGATTTAGGCTGTAAAGTTGTTGTAGTTGGTACTGCTCTAGAATCTGATATTGAAGGTCAATTAACATTATTACAAAACGCAGTTTCATCTCAAGCAGATGGTATTGTAATTGCTCCATTAGATAGTGTATCCTTAGATGCACCTATCACTGAAGCATATAATTCTGGAACCCCTGTTGTATTAGTTGATACCGTAATTAACAGCGAAAACTACAGCGCTGCATTATTAACAAACAATGTAGAAGCTGGTAAATCTGCGGCTGAAGAACTTATCAAAAAGATGAAAGATAATGGCGTTTCTGAAACAGAAGAAGCACAAGTTGCTATTCAGGTTGGTTCAACAGGATCTCAAACAATCAATGACCGTGTAAAAGGTTTCAACGAATACTGGGATGCTAACGCTCCTCAAAGCTGGACAGTATTAAAAGATGACATTAAAGTTAATGACGGTGATATCAGTAAAGCAGTTGGTTTCTGCCAAGACTTCTTAACTACTTACCCTAACTTAAAAGGTGTATTTGGACCAAACAATGGTTCTACAGTTGGATTCGTAACTGGTATAACAGAATCTAAGAGAACTGATGTGAGCATGGTAGGTTTCGACTTCTCAGCGGAAATTGAAACAATGATCAGAGGTGGAGAATTTAATACATCTTCTGTTGTTCAACGTCAATATTTCATGGGATACCAAGGCGTAGAAGCTGCATTAAAATTAGCTAACGGTGAACAAATCGGCGAAAAAACAATTGATACAGGTGTTATC
>JAEYWQ010000386.1 GCA_023428885.1 Bacillota bacterium | reverse complement strand
TACTAAGGTAGGCTTTGCTGTAGAAGGTGAATCTTTGGATTACTTTTTCTTTAACGGACCTTCCATGAAAGAAGTTTTAATGCGTTATACTGATTTAACAGGAAAACCATCCTTACCATCTCCTTGGACCTTTGGTTTATGGTTATCTACTTCCTTTACCACAAACTACGATGAGAAGACAGTTAATGAATTCGTAGATGGTATGTTTGAGAGAGATATTCCACTTCAAACCTTCCACTTTGACTGTTTCTGGATGAAAGAGTTCTCCTGGTCCGATTTCTTATGGGATTCCAGAGTATTCCCAGATCCAGAAGGTATGTTAAAACGCTTAAAAGCAAAAGGTCTTAAGATCTGTGTATGGATTAACAGCTACATTGGTCAAGAATCTGCTTTATTTGAAGAAGGAGCTAAGAATGGCTACTTCATCAAGAGACCAAACGGAAATGTATGGCAATGGGATATGTGGCAGCCTGGTATGGCAATCGTAGACTTTACAAACCCAGCAGCTTGTGAATGGTATGCAAGTAAATTAGAGAGATTATTAGACATGGGCGTAGACTGTTTCAAAACTGACTTTGGCGAGAGAATTCCAACCGATGTTGTTTACTACAACGGCGCTAACCCTAAGAAGATGCATAATTACTATACTCAACTTTATAATAAGTGCGTTTATGATTTATTGGAAAGAAAAAGAGGCAAAGGTGAGGCAATTCTATTTGCACGTTCTGCTACTGTTGGTGGTCAGAAGTTCCCAGTTCATTGGGGCGGTGACTGTTGGTCAGATTATGAATCCATGGAAGAAAGTATGCGTGGTGGTTTATCCTTGACGATGTCAGGTTTTGGTTTCTGGAGCCATGATATCGGAGGATTTGAAAGCACTTCAACACCAGACGTATACAAGAGATGGGCAGCCTTTGGTTTATTATCTACTCACTCCCGTTTACACGGAAGTACTTCTTACCGCGTGCCATGGGCTTATGACGACGAAGCTGTTCAGGTTGTTAGCTTCTTCACCAAGTTAAAAGCTTCCTTGATGCCTTACTTATACCGTAATGCAGTAGAGACATCAATTACTGGTGTTCCAATGTTACGCAGCATGGTTATGGAATATACTTCTGACCCAACCTGTGCTTACCTTGACAAGCAATACATGTTAGGTGACTCCTTACTAGTTGCTCCAATCTTAAACGAGGATAGCCTTGGCCAATATTATCTTCCAAAGGGAACTTGGACTTCTTACTTTACTAACGAAGCAAAAGAAGGTGGAGCTTGGTTTGAAGAAACTTATGATTATTTAAGCTTACCTCTATTCGTGAGAGAGAATACCATCTTAGCTGTAGGTTCTATGGATAAAGGTGCAGTATACAATTATGCAGATGGCGTTACATTAAAGATCTATGCTCTAACAGAAGGTCTTGAGTGTAACACTGTAGTTTATGATGAGAAGACGAAGCTTACGGTAAAAGCAACTGCAATCAAGAACAATGGTATGATTACTGTAACTGTGGATTCTGCACTTCCATACACGATTGAGTTAATCAATGTGGTAAGTAAGGATGTTACAACAGCTGGAACTGTTGAAGTGAAAGATAATTGCACTGTAATCAAAGCAGCAAAAGGTGAAAGCACTGTAATTAAATAATCATAGAATCATACTTCAGGGCTCGGGCACGTTAGGTGTGCGAGCCCTTTAAAACACTTGGAGTGCAAAGAGAATTTATCAAGAATTGATGATGTATGGCTGTTAAAATGCACTGTGGAAAGTGAGTTAATTAATAAATACTTATAATAATGCTTAGATTATGAAAGGCTTTTATCATAATATATTCTGACAAAGTAAGAATTTTATCACCTATTTATTCTTGTAAATACATGTTATGATAAGTAAGATTTTTTTTAGACACAAAATATAAAACTAATAAAGATAAGAAAGGTATTTGAATGAAAGTAAGTTTTGAGAAAGAAATTGACGAATTATTAGTTCAGCTAACCCTGGAAGAAAAAATTGGAATGATTCATGGAGATGGAATCTTTTGTACGAAGGGTGTGGAACGCTTAGGGATTCCAGCACTTAAGATGTCGGATGGACCGATGGGTGTTCGTAAAGAGTTTAAGAAAAGAAGCTGGCGATTGGCTGGAAACTCAGATGATTTTGTTTCCTATCTTCCTTCCAATACTGCGATTGCTTCCACCTGGAATAAGCGCTTAAGTTATGAATCTGGTAAGGTATTAGGTCGTGAAACTAGAGGTAGAGGAAAGGACGTTATCTTAGCTCCTGGTATCAATATTAAGAGAAGTCCCCTCTGTGGCCGTAATTTTGAATATATGAGTGAGGATCCAACCTTAATCTCTGAAATGGTTGTTCCTATGATACAAGGAATTCAGGAAAATGATGTGGCTGCTTGTGTGAAGCATTTTGCAGCGAATAATCAGGAAACTAATCGTTTATGGGTAGATACGCATGTAAAGGAAAGACCACTTCGTGAGATTTACTTCCCAGGTTTTTATGCAGCGCTTAAGAAGGCAAACAGCTACAGTATCATGGGAGGTTATAACCTATTCCGTGGACAGCATTGCTGTGAAAGCAAGTTCCTTCTAAATCAAGTGTTGCGTCAGGAGTGGGAATATGACGGAGTGATTATCTCTGACTGGTCAGCAGTTCATAAGACAAAAGAAGCAAGCGAATCTGCGCTTGATATTGAGATGTCTGTACACCGTAACTTCGATGAATACTTCATGGCAAATCCTTTACTCAAAGCCATCCGTAATGGAGAAATCGATGAAGAGCATGTAAATAAAAAGATTCGTAATATACTTCGTATGATGTATCGCTTAAAGATGATTGGACCAGAAAAAGAGAAGCGTCAATCTGGCTCTTATAATGACTTGGCTCATCATCAGGCTGTGTTAGACGTGGCTAGAGAAGCAATTGTCTTATTAAAGAATGAAGAAAAACGTTTACCAATCAATCCAAAGGGCTTGAAAAAACTTGCTGTCATTGGTCAAAATGCAAAAACTCTACATTCCAATGGTGGAGGAAGTGCAGAGATTAAGGCACTCTATGAGATATCACCGCTGATGGGTATTAAGAAATTCTTAGGCGGTAATGTAGAAGTTAGTTATGCTGATGGTTATTATGTACCAGAAAAAATACATAATGATAGAGAATGGCAGGAAACCAGCGTAGATGATATCGATGTGGATGCAGCACCTTTAATGAATGATAATGTAGTAAAACTGACAGAAGAGGAAGAAAAGCAAGTAAAAGCAAAGCTATTAGAAGAAGCAGTGACACTAGCCAAAGAAGTAGATGAAGTTATCTTAGTTTGTGGATTAAATCATGATTATGATGTAGAAGGCTCAGATCGTTTGGACTATCACCTACCATATGAGCAAGAAACCTTGATTCAAGAGGTTCTTAAGGTGAATAAAAAAGCAGTGGTAGTTATGTTTGCTGGTTCTCCGGTATCCTATCGCAGATTTGCAGATGATGCAAGGGCAATCGTTTGGACTTCTTATAATGGAATGGAAGGTGGAACTGCATTGGCGGAAGTATTATTCGGTGCTGTAAACCCATCTGGTAAATTACCAGAAACCATTGGTAAGAAAATAGAAGATTATCCAACCGAAGTCTTTGGTGAATTCGCAACCCATGATTCAGTCACTTATAAGGAAGACATCTATGTAGGTTATCGTTACTTTGACACATATCAAGTGGAACCTGAATTCTGTTTTGGTCATGGACTTTCCTATACCGATTTTGCATATTCAGATATGACAGCTAAGAAGGAAGGCAATGAGATTAAAGTGACTGCTAAAGTGACCAATATTGGTTTAGTAGATGGTGCGGAAGTTGTACAGGCTTATGTTTCCTACAAAGATCAGTCAGTTTCTTTCCCTGCTCAAGAGTTGAAAGGTTTTGAAAAAGTATATCTTAAGGCAGGAGAAAGCAAGGAAGTAGAAATAGTGATTCCAGAAGAAGCCTTGTCTTACTATGATGAAAGTAGGAATGAGTTTGTTCAGGTAGCTGGAACAAAGGTGATTCGTGTAGGTAGTTCTTCGAGAGATATAAAAGCGTGTATTGAAATAGAATAATTTACTCTAAAAGCAGAAGGAAGTATCACAAGTTATGTGATACTTCCTTCTGTTGTTTATTCTAAAACTATTCACTTGGAGTATGTTAACGACTCAAAATTTTGAAGATGAAACAGTATATGAGAGTAAGGAAATCGATGGAATACCTATTATTTTTCGTTGGTAGTAATACTAATGGAGCTAATTTTGTTCAAACTCAGAGTTTAAAAAACTTATCAAACTCAGGAATTCAGTTTTATTTTGAAGAAGGAATTAATAATATCGAGAATAGTGGTAATCAAGATACCATTGGATTCTTACCAGATATTTGGGTGGCACCCGAGCTAGCTCTTGTGTATGTGATTGCTATGCATAAGCGATATCAAGAATAATATCGACCCACAAAATAAAAATTCCCTCTTTCCCTTTATTATATCTTATGTTATAATGATTGCAACAGGAAATATAATTTATAACAGAAATTCTGTTATAAATAAAATATAGGAGAGGAGACAGAATTTGAGTAAAACCTTACAGTTTAATTTAGATGATAAAGAGCAGCTTGCCTTGATATCAAAAGCCTTATCCTTAGAAGTTAGAATTGAAATCTTACAGCTTTTATGTAAGCAGAATTACAATATCAACGAGATTGCAGAGTATTTAAAGCTACCTCAATCCTCAGCGGCTGCACATGTTAAGGTACTAGAAGAAGCGAATTTAATTAAAACCATGCTCCAACCGGGTATTCGTGGAACGATGAAAGTATGTAGTAAGCAATTAGATTCATTTGGGGTAGAACTGGTAACTAGGTTAGAAGAAAAAGTAGAGATTATTAATATGCCAATTGGTAATTATGTAGACTATAAAGTAGAGCCAACCTGTGGAATTGTCAGTGAGAAAAGCAATATAGACGAAGAAGACGAACCTAGATGCTTTTATAACCCAAATCGTATGAAAGCAAAATTACTTTGGTTTGGCAATGGATTTTTAGAATACCGCTTTCCAAATAATATATTTATGAATCAAATGGCGAAAAGAGTGGATATTTCCATGGAATTATGTTCCGAGGATCACGAGTATAATCTTGATTTTCCTTCGGACATCACAGTCTGGGTGAATGGGATTGAAGTAGGTACTTGGGAGTGTCCAAGCGATTATGGTGGAAGGCGTGGTAAGCTAAATCCTACATGGTGGCCGGATAAAAACACACAGTTTGGAATGCTAAAAACCTGGAGTCTAACGGAGCAAGGCAGCTTTATTGATGAGACCAAGACGAATGAACTTGCCATAACTGATTTTCACTTATCAGAAAATGACTATATCTCAGTCAGACTTGGTATTAAAGAAGACGCAAAACATAAGGGTGGAATCAATTTGTTTGGTGATTGTTTTGGAGATTTTGCTCAGGACATTCGGATGAAGATCATATTCTAAAGGGTACATATGATGCCTTAGGTAGCGCGTATTTTATGAAGTAAAAATTAGTGTATATGAATTTTATATCTAGTTATTACAAGGAAGCCATCATGCTGAATAGTAACTGATAAAGGGTTAGTATTAATGGAGACTAAAATAAATAGAAAGGGGTTAGGATGTCTTGCTAACAAGTACATCACTAAACAGGAGAATGAAAAAAAAATTACTAGAGAAGTTTATTGAGATTTTTGGAGATGGTGGAGAAATTCAAGCTTTTTTTGCTCCAGGCCGTGTTAATTTAATTGGAGAACATACAGATTATAACGGAGGTCATGTATTTCCATGTGCCTTAACCATAGGAACCTATGCAGTTGCTAGAAAAAATGAGGATAAGATGCTTCGCTTTTATTCTATGAACTTTGAAGAGTTAGGAGTGATCCAATCAAGTATTGAAGGGATTGAAAAGAAGAAAGAAGATAATTGGGCGAATTATCCAAAGGGTGTGATTTGGGCCTTACAGCAGAAGGGATTCGAGATTCCTTTTGGTATGGATGTTTTATATTTTGGAAATATTCCGAATTCTTCCGGTTTATCTTCCTCTGCATCCATCGAGGTATTAACTGGCTATATCATGAAGGAGTTCTTTGCTTTGGATGTAGATATGATTCAAATAGCACTCATTAGCCAATTTGCAGAGAATCAGTTTATCGGAGTCAATTGTGGTATTATGGATCAATTCGCTATTGCGATGGGCAAGAAGGACAATGCAATCTTTTTGGATACCAGTAATTTAAACTATGAATATGCACCAATTCAGCTTAATGATGTAAAAATCGTAATTTGTAATAGTAATAAGAAACGTGGTTTGGGTGAATCAAAATATAACGAAAGAAGAAACGAATGTGAAGAAGCACTGGCACAATTGCAGAAAGTGAAAGATATCGCTTCTCTTGGAGAACTGACAGAAGAAGATTTTGAGAACTATCAAAATGAAATCAAAAACCCAATTTGTAGAAAACGAGCAAAGCATGCTGTATATGAAAACCAGAGAACTTTGAAAGCAATTGACGCTTTGTCGGCGAATAATATCGCAGAATTTGGACGTTTGATGAACGCTTCTCATGTTTCCTTGCGTGATGATTACCAAGTGACGGGGATAGAGCTTGATACCTTAGTGGAAACAGCTTGGAAGCAAAAGGGTGTAATCGGGTCAAGAATGACTGGTGCAGGCTTCGGTGGCTGTACTGTAAGTCTGGTAAAAGAAGATAGCATAGAGGACTTCATTCAGCAGGTAGGAGCAGCATATGTAGAGAAAGTCGGGTATGAGGCAGAGTTCTTTGTTGTCGAGGTGGGCGATGGACCAGTAAAACTATAATCGAAAGGTAGGTATTGTTATGACAGTTTTAGTATTAGGTGGAGCAGGCTATATCGGTTCACATACCGTTTATCAGCTTATTGAAAATGGAGACGATGTTGTCATTGTTGATAATTTAGAGACTGGATATATCGAAGCGGTTCATCCAAAGGCTAGATTTTATCAAGGAGATATTCGCAATCGTGAGTTTATTGATTCTGTGTTTGAACAAGAAAAGATCGATGCGGTAATTCATTTTGCAGCAAATTCCTTGGTTGGTGAAAGCATGACAAATCCTTTAAAATACTATGATAATAACCTCTGTGGAACCAAAGTTCTATTAGAGTCTATGGTGGCTCATGGAATTGACAAGATTGTATTTTCTTCCACAGCAGCTACCTATGGAGAACCAGAACGGATTCCGATTATGGAGACGGACCGTACACAACCAACCAATACCTATGGTGAGACGAAACTCTCCATGGAGAAGATGTTTCTTTGGACCAGCAAAGCTCACGACCTTCGCTTTGTATCCTTGCGTTATTTCAATGCTTGCGGAGCTCATGAGAGCGGCGAAATTGGAGAAGCACATAATCCAGAATCCCATCTGATTCCATTAATTCTTCAAGTGCCAAATGGACAGAGAGAAGCCATCAGTATCTACGGTGATGACTACGATACCAAAGACGGTACTTGCGTTAGAGACTATATCCATGTGACTGATTTAGCTCAGGCTCACATCTTAGCGGTGAAGTATCTGATGGAGGGTAAGGAAAGCAATATCTTCAACCTTGGAAATGGTATTGGATTTACAGTAAAGGAAGTTATTGATGCTGCGAGAAAGGTAACCGATGCTGAGATTCCTTCTGTAATTGTGCCAAGAAGAGCGGGTGATCCGGCACAATTGATTGCTTCTAGTGAAAAAGCAAAAACCATACTGGGCTGGAAACCAGAGCATGAAGATATCCATGAAATTATTGCATCTGCATGGAAATGGCATCAGTCACATCCACATGGGTTTCAATCGGGTAAATAAAAAAGACCAGTTATGGAAAGCAAGATGCTTTCTATAATAAGATGAGTTAGCAAGTTACAATACTTGTCGTGAATAAATGGCAGAGTGAAAAGCCCTTTAATCTTGGGCTTTTTACTCTGTCAAATAATACATTAGCTGGAGAAATTACAAATGAATAGTCAACATGAGCTTACTTATTATATAGATTCCTTGATTCAATATGGCTTATCTACGAGATTAATCACGAAGCAAGATATATGTTATATAAGGAATACCATTCTAGATTTGCTACATATGGAGGAATATAAAGAACAAGAAGTAGATCCACAAAGCACACTTATGGCAGATGCGACTTTGAGTCTGGAAGAGATATTAAAGGGGTTACTGGATTATGCATGTGCCCAAGGTATCATTAAGACAGACAGCATCGTTTACCGTGATTTATTTGATGCCAAGATTATGGGTGTTTTACTATCAAAGCCTTCAGAGATAATAGCCAAGTTTCAACGCCTATATGAAGAATGTCCTCAAAAAGCAACGGACTTTTATTATACTTATAGTCAGGATTCTGATTATATTAGACGATATCGAATTAGTAAAGATATACGATGGAAAAGCTCCACAGAGTACGGTGACCTCGATATTACCATCAATTTATCCAAACCTGAGAAGGATCCTGTAGCGATTGCGGCAGCATTACAATCAAAACAAAGTAATTACCCAAAATGTCTCTTGTGCAAAGAAAATGAGGGTTATGCTGGTAGTGTGACACACCCAGCCCGACAGAATCTCAGAATTATTCCAATTCAGATGGATAATCAAGAATGGGGCTTTCAATATTCACCCTATGTTTATTATAATGAGCATTGCATCGTGTTTAACTCAGAACATATACCGATGAAAATCGATGCTTCTGTTTTTCAAAAATTATTTGACTTTGTAAGTATGTTTCCTCATTATTTTGTGGGATCCAATGCAGACTTACCGATTGTTGGAGGTTCTATACTGACTCATGAGCATTTTCAAGGAGGAAACTATAACTTTGCTATGGCTCAAGCTCCGATTGAGAGAAGCTTTCCTATCCCAGGCTATCCTCAAATAACAGCAGGAATCGTGAAGTGGCCGATGTCAGTCATCCGTCTTCGATCAAAAACAGTGGAAGCATTAAGCAAGCTAGGGTCTTCAATCTTAGAAAAGTGGAGAAACTATACCGACGAGGCTGCATTTATCTATGCATATTCTGATTTGGATCATGAAAAAATTCCTCATAATACCATTACACCAATTGCACGCAAAGTTGGGGATTGCTATGAGCTGGATTTGGTGTTAAGAAATAATATTACAACTGAAGAACATCCTTTTGGAGTATATCATCCTCATGAGGAATTACATCATATTAAGAAAGAAAACATAGGACTCATCGAAGTCATGGGATTTGCAATCCTACCTTCTCGATTAAAGGAAGAGATGGAAGTGGTAAAAACTTATATTCTTGAGGGGAAAGATATAGACTCAAATGATATGATTAAGAAACATGCAGCATGGGTGAATGATTTCCTTGCTCATTATGATCATGTAACCAATGAAAATATAGAATATATTATACACGATGAAATCGGTAAAGTATTCTTAAAAGTGCTAGAACATGCGGGGGTATTTAAGCGTGATCAAAAGGGACAAGAAGCATTTGATCGATTTATTGAGACGTTGTAAGTAATAATCATCTAGCTATGCTTTCCGGGAAGAGAGCTATTTTCATGCTGTTACTCGTGTAAGGCAGAAAAGATCAGTTGACGAAGTTTTTAATCTTTAGTATACTAACGCTTATAGATATCCTATAATTTTAGTGTGAATAGGTTCACACGATTAATTCTGGTTAGTATGATAAGATAAGGTTGGACTGATATGATATATCTAGATTATGCAGCAAATACACCGGTAGATGAGCAGGTGTTAGAAACCTTCTGTGAGTATAGCAAGTCATATATCGGAAATCCGAATTCGTATCACAGTGCTGGGGTAGAGGCAAAACAAGCGATGGATAGCATAACGAATGAGATTGCATCCTTGTTATCGGTAAACCCAGGTGAGATTATCTACACCTCTGGTGCAAGTGAATCGAATAATATGGCAATTAAAGGGATAGCTTCGACTTATCGTCAAAAAGGAAAGCATTGTATCACGACAGTGCTAGACCATTCTTCGATAAGCGGAGCTTTTACTGCGTTACAAACAGCAGGATATGAGATTGATTTAGTCAATATAAATAATGATGGACGTATTGATTTGGAGCATTTAAAAGAACTATTACGGAAAGACACCATTTTGGTTGCTATTTCTTATGTGGATAGCGAATTAGGAGTGCTACAGCCAGTCAAAGAAATTGCAGAACTGATAGCCCAGTATCCAAACTGTCATCTGCATGTGGATGGAACACAGGTAGTAGGGCGAATTCCTTTTGAATTGAAGGGGATTCATACATTTTCTTTTGCTCCCCATAAGTTCTTTGGAATCAATGGCTCTGGTGTTCTTATTAAGAAAGAAGGCTTTGTGATTGAGCCCTTAATCCATGGAGGAGCAAGTACAACGGTATATCGAAGCGGTACTCCAACGGTCGGGCTAGCTGCTTCTATATTAAAAGCATTACAACTTGCCTTTGAGCGGCAAGATAGGCAGTATGAGCATGTGGAGAAGTTGGTGAAACGGGTAAAAGATGAATTTTTATCTTATCCATTGCTTCGGCTGAATAGTACCCAATATTCAGTACCACATATTCTGAATGTAAGCGTCAAAGGAGTGAAGGCAGATCTCATGCAAGCGGCTCTAGACGAACTTGGAGTTTGCATCTCCACAAAATCAGCTTGTTCTGTAAAGAATACTCCTTCCCGCGCAGTTTATGCAGTGACCAAGGATAAGAAAAACGGCATGTACTCCTTTCGAATGAGCTTTAGTTATTTAACCACGCAGGAAGAAGTGGAAGAGTTTCTTCAAAAGTTTAAGCAGTGTTATGAAAAATTGACCAAGTAAGAGCTTCGAGAAGTTAAATATATAAACGAAAAGTGCAAAGTGTTAAAGATAAGAGCAAGCAAGTCATAAAAATATTTGAACGAAAGGAATGCACGAACTATCATATCAGCGATTTGATGAATTCGTGGATTGAGAATACAATGGAACGTTATCAAGAAATAGAACGCAGTATCATTAAGAGATTCCGAAAGGAAATATGGAGACCATTTATCAAAGGAATTCAAACCTATGATTTGATCCAGGAAGGAGATAAAATCGCAGTCTGCATGTCAGGTGGTAAAGATTCCATGTTACTTGCAAAGTTAATGCAAGAAATTCAACGTCATGGAAAGATTAAATTTGAGATCGTCTTCTTAGTAATGGATCCAGGATACAATGAGATCAACCGTCAGACCATTATTAATAATGCAGAGTTGATGAACATCCCAATTACTATATTTAACTCCGATATCTTTGATATCGTAGCCACTGTGGATGAAACACCATGTTATCTTTGTGCAAGAATGCGTCGTGGTCATCTATATAAGCAAGCAAAAGACTTGGGCTGTAATAAGATTGCCTTAGGTCACCACTTCGATGATGTGGTTGAGACTATTTTAATGGGCATGCTTTATGGAGCACAGATTCAAACCATGATGCCAAAGCTTCATAGTACCAACTTTGAAGGAATGGAATTAATTCGACCAATGTACCTGGTGAAGGAAGAAGACATTATCAACTGGAGAATCTATAATGATCTGCAGTTTATTCAGTGTGCTTGCCGTTTTACAGAAAGCTGTACCAGCTGTGATAATGGACAAGGAGGTTCCAAGCGTCTGGAGATGAAGCAATTAATTAAGCGCTTCCGCCAGATTAATCCGAATATTGATATGAATATCTTTAAGAGTGTTCATGATGTGAATTTGACTACCTTGATTGGGTATCATGATAATGAGAAGATTTATAATTTCTTAGATGATTATAAAGAAAGAGGGTCGAAAAAATAATAAAATAGCTAATTTGCTTTCGCAAACATGATGAGGCAGCTTGTTTCTCATCATGTTAAGAATAAAAAAGCCTCAGAGAAATTCTCTGAGGCTTAAATATGTTAGAATTAAGCGATTGCGTTAACAGCTTTTGTTAAACGACCAACTTTTCTAGCAGCTGTGTTCTTGTGGAAAATCCCCTTAGCAGCAGCTTTGTCAATTGCAACAACAGCTTCTTTTAAGTTTGCAGTAGCAACAGCCTTGTCGCCTGCAGCAACAGCAACTTCAACCTTCTTAATTAAAGTTTTAACTTTAGACTTGATAACCTTATTTCTTAATGTCTTAGTTGCGATTACATTGATTCTCTTCTTTGCAGATTTAATATTTGCCATTTTATAGCCCTCCAAATAACGTTCTAATTTTTCATTATTCGCATGAGTTACTTATGAGTAGATACTCTCATAAGTTTGTTATAAATTCCGGACACGGACGTATCATAACAATAGGCGTTTCACAATTACCCTAGCACTGATTTTTGAGAGTGCGCTAAAATATACGTGTAAACATTCTGTTATATCATAGTATAAATTCAATCGCTTGTCAATACATAATTTAGTGTAAAATGAACCAAACTTATTCTATTCAATATCCCAATTTGTCTGATGTTTTGTTGAGTCAAAACATCATTACTTATGCTGACACAAACTTATGGAATGAGAACAGGTTGTCTGGCATAAATTTTAGAAGAGTGAGGTTTATTAAATGAAAGGATTAAGGAATATTAGGACTGACCTTGCCTTAGAAGCAAGAGAAAGTTTCGAAGAAGACGATGTTGAAATCAAAGGTGTTGTTTTAACCAAGGATTATATTGAAGATAAGGATATGAGTATCACTACGGTAATCATTAAGGATGAGCAAGGCTCTAAAGCAATGCAAAAGCCGATGGGTACCTATATTACAATAGAGGCAAAAAAATTGCAGGAAAAAGACGATGATTATCATAGAAAGATTAGTGAAGAAATTGGCAAGGTAATTCTATCCTTGGTTGGTGATGCTGGCGATCAAGGTGTTATGGTCGTCGGACTTGGGAATAGAGAGGTCACTCCAGATGCATTGGGACCATGGGTAGTTGATAACCTGTTTGTAACAAGGCATCTGATCAAGGAATATGGAGAAGAATTCAAGAAGAAGAATCGCCTTAGTTGTGTGAGTGCTCTCGCACCTGGAGTTATGGCTCAGACGGGGATGGAAGCAGCAGAGATCATTCGGGGTGTCATGAAAGAAGCTAAACCAGGGGTAGTATTAGCAATAGATGCCTTGGCGGCACGAAGTGTGGATCGTTTAAATACAACAATTCAAATTTCCGATACAGGAATTAACCCAGGTTCTGGTGTTGGAAATAATCGAAAGGCTCTCAATGAAGAAAGCTTAGGAGTAAAAGTAGTAGCTCTGGGAGTTCCTACCGTGGTAGATGCATCCACAATTGTTAGAGATTCCATGGAGAATATGTTGGTTAATCAGGGATTTTCTGAACAAGAAATTAATACCTTCTTCTCGGAAGTCACAGAACATCAAACAGTTCATAATATGTTTGTAACACCAAAGAATATTGATGAGGCAATGAAGAGTATTAGTTATACCATATCTGAAGCAATTAATTCCTGTTTTCACCAGGTTAACGTGTGATTTATATTTTCATACGTTCCTTCTGTGTTTGCATAAGGGAAATCCATTGGGCAAGGGGAGGTAAGGATGAGGAGACGAAGTTTACGACGGCAGCAGCTCATACTATATCGTGCTGTCTTATTCATAGGTATCATCATAGCAGGTGTCATAATTATTAATGGGGCTGTGGCACTTGCTTCTGATAATATAAAAAACGGAGCAAAGAAAATTGGTGTTGGTTTGGTACAATCCATCTATCTATCCATATCATCTAAGGAAAATCACCTATTCTCCTATGTAGCAAGCAACGAGACCCCCAAAGATACTGTATTTTCCCTGATGGCGGAAGGAGTAGCAATCAATCACTATGCCTTGCATCAAGGAAAACTAGCAATTGACGAGGATGTGGAGGATGAATCTGAAGATGAATATTGGATGGATCTTGCAGAGTATACGAAGGAGGAAGCAGAAGATAGTATAGGGAAGGATTCAGAAGATAGTGATGATGATGAGGATGATACCATGTTTGAGGAAGATGACACGACCTTAGTTTTAGATTCAGAACTAGCTTCACTAGCTGAGACGGAAAACCAAGAAGTCATGGTTCAGGATAGTAGCTCTGATACGCTAGAGATTCATTACTCTATCGGAGGAGTGGAGATGCTACCAGAATATAAGGAAGCATTAAATGCAGCGAAAAACGGAGAAACACTTAGTAAAACAGCAATTTCTGTTGGTAATTTCATCAAGAGTCAATATGATATGAGTAAATTACTAGATTATAATTATCTATTGTCAAACTTCTATATTGTAGATTCCTCTACAAAAGCTACCGAAGCTATCTTTGATGTAGAGAAGTTATTGAATATGAACATGTCGATTAAGAAATCCAATCAAGGTCCTCAGATACTCATCTATCATACCCATGCCTCAGAAACCTATATTGATAGTAAACCTGGGGTGGAAGCAGATACTGTAGTTGGAGCTGGAACTTATCTTACAGAATTACTGGAAGGCTATGGATACAAGGTGTATCATGATACTACTGCCTATGATCGAAAAGAAAACGGAGAAAGTAATCGTAATTTCGCTTATAGCACCGCACGCCCTTCCATACAACAGATATTAAAAGAGAATCCTACGATTCAAGTAGTAATTGATTTACATCGTGATAGCGGGCCAAAGCGTGTAACTACGATCAATGGGAAAGATACTGCTCAGATTATGTTATTTAATGGACTTAGTCGTAATCAGTCAGGACCGATTAAAGACTTAGAGAATCCTTATCAACAGGAAAACTTATCTTTTAGTCTGCAGACAGCCCTAGTGGGGCGTAAGCTATATTCAGGTTTTGTACATAAAAATTATCTTAAGAATTATCGATATAATATGCATCTTTGCGAGCGTTCCCTCTTAATTGAGTTAGGAACAGCAAACAATACTGTGATGGAGGCTTATAATGCAATGGAACCTTTAGCTAGTATCTTAAATCAAGTATTGAGCAATCCATAAGGTGCGTATAAGAGGCTGTCTCACAATTATTTTATCAAGGCTGATGTGTTACTCACGTATACAGGTGAAAGTACAATTCTTGAATTTGTAAGCCATAATCGAACATAAAATGATCGCTTATGGCCTTACATATTCAAGAATCGTTCTTTCAACAGTATACTAAGAGTAACACATCAGCCTTGACATCATTATGAGACAGCCTCTTACTTCGTTTATTATGCCATACAGATGGATTGAATCGCCACACATCCTGGACCGCCTTGCGTGGTAAAGGCAGGACTTAAGTTCAGAATGGAAACTTCTGTTTGAGGGAATGCTTCCTTTAGTAGATTCCTTGCCGTTTCTGCTAAGTTAGGTGCCACGGAGTGGGAAACAAATAATTTATGATGAATTCCTAGGTTATCTTTTTGGAAATGATCAATAATTTCCAGAATTGCTTTCTTGAAACTTCGTTTGATTGTAAAATTGCATAATTGCTTTCTGTCTTTCGTCATAGTCATGACTGGTACTAAGTGAATTGCTTTACCAACGAAAGCGGTAAAATGATTTAATCGTCCGCCACGTTTTAGATAATCAAAATCCTGAGGAATAAGAAAGGATTTAGAAGAATCAATCATTTGTTCTAGTTTTTTAAGTATTTCAGTCAAGCTCGCATGATGTTCTGCCATATGTTTTGCGTGGTTTACAAGAGCTCTATGTGGACCACATAAAGTTTTAGAATTCAATACGGTAATACGATCTTTGTGTTTCACCATATCTTTTGCCATGATAGCTGAGTTGTAGGTGCCGGACAAACCATCTGCCATAGTGATGTTAAGTAGTTCATCCTCAGGAAAGCGGTTGTACAAATCAATCACGCGTCCAATTGCTGGCTGTGAGGAAAGAGGGATGTGGCCTTGATGAATAATCTCAACAAATTCATCGTTTTGAAGTTCTTCAAATTCTTCATAGGTTTTTTCATTAATGGTTACGGATAGAGGTGAAATGTAGATGCCGTTCTTCTCACCTTCGCTGATTGAGTACAATGTGGATGTGTCAGAAATAATTCTAATCATGATATCCTTTCTTAGGTAAAAAACTTCCTATCAAAATGCAAATTAATAAGTATTTCTAGTAACTGTTGGGCTACTTAAGGTATGGATCAATGTTACCAATTCCTACATTATATCGGAAAGTTCACAATATAGCAAAGGAATAATTGTTTTAACGAATAATACAATATTTTGTAATACACATAAATACAGTCCCTTGTCAGTGTTTCGGACTTATGATATAATGGCGTGTATGAAAAGAATAATGGCTATTTTATATCGTCCATTCGTACGAAATATAAGGTTGAAATAGCCATAGAACGTATATGTAACTTCATATACCAGGAGGAAATATGTCAGTTGACCAAAGTAGAATTCGAAATTTTTGTATTATTGCTCATATAGATCACGGTAAATCTACCTTAGCCGACCGTATCATTGAGAAGACAGGATTGCTTACCAGCAGAGAGATGCAAGCGCAGGTTTTAGATAACATGGATCTCGAACGCGAACGAGGAATTACCATCAAAGCTCAGACCGTCCGTACGGTTTATAAAGCAAAGAATGGTGAAGAATATGTATTCAACCTCATTGATACCCCAGGACATGTGGATTTTAATTATGAAGTATCAAGAAGCCTAGCAGCCTGTGAAGGAGCAATCTTAGTTGTGGATGCTGCGCAGGGTATCGAAGCTCAAACCTTAGCGAATGTTTATCTTGCACTTGATCATAACCTAGATGTAATGCCAGTGATTAATAAGATAGATCTACCAAGTGCAGAACCAGAGCGTGTTATCAATGAAATTGAAGACGTCATTGGAATCGAAGCGCAGGATGCTCCATTAATTTCTGCTAAGACGGGATTGAATATTGAAGAAGTGTTAGAGCAGATTGTTTCTAAAATCCCTGCTCCTAAGGGAGATGCAGATGCACCGCTTCAGGCTCTTATCTTTGACTCTGTTTATGATTCTTATAAAGGTGTTATTATTTTTTGTCGTGTTATGGAAGGTACGGTTCGTAAAGGTACTACAATTCGTATGATGGCAACAAAAGCAGAAGCAGAAGTTGTGGAACTTGGAATCTTTGGACCAGGTCAATATCTTCCAGCAGAAGAATTAAGTGCAGGTATGGTTGGTTATATCACAGCTAGTTTAAAGAATGTAAAGGACACTACAGTCGGGGATACAGTAACAGACGCCAAGAATCCATGCAAAGAAGCACTACCAGGTTATAAGAAAGTGCAACCTATGGTTTACTGTGGTATGTATCCGGCCGATGGTGCCAAATATCCAGATTTACGTGATGCTCTAGAAAAGCTTCAATTAAATGATGCTTCCCTTCAGTTTGAACCTGAGACCTCCATCGCCTTAGGTTTTGGTTTCCGTTGTGGTTTCTTAGGCTTGTTACATCTTGAAATCATTCAGGAACGTTTAGAAAGAGAATATAATTTAGATCTTGTAACTACAGCTCCTGGTGTTATTTACAAAGTATATAAGACCAATGGTGATATGATTGATATTACCAATCCATCCAATCTGCCAGATCCATCAGAGATTGAACATATGGAAGAACCTTTTGTTAAGGCAGAGATCATGGTAACTACCGAATTTGTCGGAGCAATAATGAGTTTATGTCAGGAACGTCGTGGTATCTATCTTGGTATGGAATACATGGAAACTACAAGAGCTTTGTTACGCTATGAATTACCTTTAAATGAGATTATCTATGATTTCTTTGATGCCTTAAAATCTCGCTCCCGTGGCTATGCTTCCTTTGATTATGAGATGAAGGGCTATGTTCCATCTGAACTTGTGAAACTAGATATCTTAATTAATAAGGAAGAAGTAGATGCCCTTTCCTTTATTGTTCACGGAGAAACCGCATATGAACGTGGAAGAAGAATGGTTGAGAAATTAAAGGATGAAATCCCAAGACAGCTCTTCGAGATTCCAATTCAGGCAGCGATCGGAAGTAAGGTAATTGCTCGTGAGACAGTAAAAGCTATGAGAAAAGACGTACTTGCGAAATGTTACGGTGGTGATATTTCTCGTAAGAGAAAGCTGTTAGAGAAGCAAAAAGAAGGAAAGAAGAGAATGCGCCAGGTGGGTAATGTTGAGATACCACAAAAAGCCTTCATGTCTGTATTAAAATTGGATGAAAACTAGTTATTAGATTGATACATCAATTTTTCAATCTTTGTAGGCAGCAGGGAGAATCAGTATCAATGCAGTAGTTTACTTGCATGCAGGTAAACTACGATAGAAAGAGGTTATAATGAGAGAAATCGAGCTATATGTGCATATTCCATTCTGTGTGAGAAAATGCAACTATTGTGATTTTCTATCTGCTCCATGTGACGATATCAGCAAAGAGCGTTATGTCAACGCCCTTTGTAAGGAAATATTAGCAAGCGGGTCACTACTCCAAGAATATGAGGTTTCTAGCATATTCTTTGGAGGGGGGACCCCTTCTCTTTTGTCCCAGGAACAGATTAGTAGCGTGATGCGCGCAATTAAGGAAGTAGCCAAGTTAAAAGGTGACTGTGAAATAACCATTGAATGTAATCCAGGTACCATAACAAAGGACTTACTTACCACTTATCAAAACTTAGGAATTAACCGTCTTAGTTTTGGCTTACAAAGTACGGATAATGAAGAATTAAGTGCATTAGGAAGAATTCACACTTATGAAGTGTTCGTAGAAAATTATCAGCTTGCTCGTAACTTAGGGTTTACCAATATTAATGTAGATTTGATGTCAGCCTTGCCAAAGCAAACACTTGCATCTTATGAAGCGTCTCTTAAAAAGGTAATCGCCTTACAGCCAGAACATATCTCTGCTTATAGTTTAATCATTGAAGAAGGGACGAAATTTTGGAACTTATATGGAGAGAATGGAAGCAAAGTTGAAGAATTGCCAAGCGTGGAGCTAGATCGAAGCATGTATGAAAGAAGCAAGCAAATCTTAGAAGAGGCTGGGTATTACCGTTACGAGATATCAAATTATGCAAAGACTTCTTATGAATGCAGACATAATATTGGCTATTGGAAGCGAACGCAATATCTCGGTTTTGGATTGGGGGCCGCTTCTTACTACCAGAATCAAAGGTTTACTAATATTTCTAGGTTAAACGATTATATTGATACAATTATAAAAAATCAGAGTTGCAGGTGCGAGATTCAAACTTTATCAAAAAAAGAAGAAATGGAAGAATTCATGTTTTTAGGACTCCGATTATGTGAGGGAATTAAAAAGCAAGAGTTTTATCAAGAGTTTCAAAAAGACATCCATGAAGTTTATGGTGAGGTTATAAAAAAGTTACATCAGGAAAAGCTAATCATAGAAGATGAGGATCAGATAAAACTGACAGACTATGGAGTTGATGTAAGCAATGCAGTTTTAGCAGAGTTTCTGATATAAGAAAAAAATCAAAAACCCTATTGACAAAAGATTATGTTAGTGATAATTTATGTATAAAGATGTTAGCACTCTACTTGATTGAGTGCTAACAATCAAAAAAATAGATCACCTTAAGT
>JAEYWQ010000218.1 GCA_023428885.1 Bacillota bacterium | reverse complement strand
CTGTTAAGATATAATCTAGTTTTCTAACATACCCCCACATTACACCAACAGTAATTCCTATAATTGCCTCGACAATAGCAACTGCAAAACCTATAAAAAGTGAGGTTCTCGTTCCAGACCAGATACGGCTCCATAAATCCTGACCAATTTGATTGGTTCCAAACCAAAAGTCTTTGCCTGGTGCTTGATTACGAATCTGAATTCCAGTCTCTGGATCATTAAAGATCAAGTTTGGATCCTTTTGCCCCGGAATAAATGGTTGAATAAAGGTAAACAGCAAAATTCCTACTATTACACATAATAAGGCAACAGCAAGTTTGTTCTTAAAGAACACTTGAATCGTGGATCTCCAGTAAGAATAGTTGGAATACCCAACAATTTCTGCTGCTTTTTCATCGTATTCTGCAAAGGTAAAAAGCTCCTCGTCTGATGAATTACTATAATCATGATTGATTTCTTTTTTTTGTGTCATATCTTGCTCTAACTGTTCTATTAAATGCTTTGAAAGGCTGTCTCCTAATTCTTTCGTTTTTGTTTCTCGAAATGACATTAGCGGGCACCTCCTTTTTTCGTTAAGCTAATTCTTGGGTCAACCACACACATTAAAAGGTCACCTAGTATCAATCCAATAATACCAACGGATGCAAACACAATAACCAAGGTTTGAACCATGGTATTATCCTGTTTCATGACAACGTTAACCAACAAGCCACCCATTCCAGGGATACTATATAAAGACTCAATGTAAATCGAACCAATCATAGTATTAAGAATAGAGGTTGGTAAGTATTGCACCATAGGAACAAAGGCATTACGGAATACGTGTCTGCTCATAATCTGGCCTTGGGTTAAACCTTTGGCTCTGGCTAATTTTACGTAATCTTTATTAATCTCATCAACCATATATCGACGCAGCCACATTGCGTAATATGCGATATTACCAATGGACATTGATATCACTGGAAGAATCCAAGTCGCTGGATTATCAGCACTATACAGCATACTTAGCCCAAACCATTCAGTACCAAATACTTGAATAAAGAGGTAATATACTGCTGCAGGTACTGCTTGAATAAAAATAATAAAACCAGTACCAAGCTTATCCCAGAACTTTCCCTTGGATCTTGCCATTAAAATACCAAGTGGTAGGCCAATTAACATTGAAAGTAAAATCGATGAGATACCAAACTTCATGGAAATTGGTATTTTAGATACAATGATGTCCATCGCAGGAACATTGGACATGTAGGTACGAGATAAGCCGAAATCACCTTGAATTGCATTTTTAAAAAAATTGATTAACTGAACCGGTAATGGGTCATTTAGTCCCATATTCTCAATACCCGCCTGAATCTGAGCTTCCGATAACTTATCGTAGTTTTGAAAATACCCTTCAATTGGCATAAATCGTAGTAAGGAAAAAACGATGATTATTATAATTATAAGAGTTAATACCGATCTACCTATTCGTTTTACTAAGTATTTAACCATACACAAACTCCTTTGCTTCATTCTGTTTTCAAACCACCAAAGCAACCCTAAACAGTTGATGCCTTGAAAGCAAAATGATTTTATAGTATTCCTTATGTAAAAGGGTGGACATCCTACGTCCACCCTTTTATCAAAATCTTGACAACTTTGTCAACAATTTATAAGAGTTATCTTAGTACATCCTTATTATTTTGTACCCATGGAAGATTCCCAAGCAGCAGAATTTGCTTCGAACTCAGACATGCTGATTGCTTTATCGTATAATTTTTGGCCCTTATAGCGATATACGGATACACCAAAGCTTGCATACTGTCCCTCAAATACATTCAGCTTCGTAACTTGATAATCCATCTGATAAATACTATATGGAATTACAACAGCATGATTTATTAAGAAGGCCTCTGCTTTTGCATATGCTTCAAATCGTGCACTGACATCAGTTGTTTGTTCTTTGGCTGCTGCCAGAAGTGCGAAGTATTCCTTCGCTGTCTCCGCTGTAGCTGTTCCTTCATCAACTGTTTTTATCATAAAGTTGTAAGTGTTAGTTTCATTGAATGGATCTGTAAATGTATTTGGATCTGCATAATCAGCACCCCAGTTACACTTCATAAATGCATAGTTACCGTTACGGCGAGTTTCTGATAAGAAGTTTTCAGATGGACCAGCTTCTACAATAATATCAATATAATCAGTTCCAAGTACACCCTCCATCTGCTGTTCCACAACTGCACATTCACTTGCCCAGTCTGTGGAGGTTGGATTGTACTTCATAAGAATCTTGATTGGGAAAGTTGCACCCTGAGCTGATAATTCCTTCATGGCTACTTCTTTAAACGCTACTGCTTTGGTAGCATCAAAGCTGTCTCTTGCAACGATAGCTGCTAAATCACCAAAGTCTGTATAATCTTTACCTTCATAATTAACAAAAGTTTTAGGCGTTAATGTATTCTGTAATAACATCTGTGGAGAATTTGGTTCAGCAACGCTTAACGCTTTGATACGATCTAGAGCTGCCATCATGGACTGACGGAAATTCTCATTGTTAACAGCCAACTTCCAGTTAGCAGGTTCATAGACTTCATCAAATTGAGGATCAAAGTTAAAGGTATAATAGTAAGAATAGTCTGATTTTAATCTTGATCTACTCACCATTTCCTTCTTGGCTGGATCGCTTAACCATTCATCTAGGATATCAGATGATATGGTAGCAAAGTCCACTTCTCCACGGGAAGCCATCGTAGGTGCTAAGGTAGCAGCTTCTGCATTGTATTTCTCTTCAATCTTTGTTACATATACCTTATCTGCATCCCAGTTACTGCTATTCTTTGTAAACACATGAAGTTCTTGTGGTTTAAACTCAGATAAACGATATGCACCACAGTAATAGATCGTATCTGGTCCAGTTGCAGCACCAAAGCTTGCTCCCAATTCCTCTAATTTAGGACCATAAGCAGGCATAAAGTTTACATAGGTTAAGGATGATAAAAAGTATGGGCATGGAGCTGCCAACTGATATTCTAGGGTGTATTCGTCCACTGCCTTTACACCGACTTGCGTAAAGTCAGTCACTGTCTGATTAAAATATTCTTCTGCATTTGCAATTACACCAAATAATAAATCAGCAGTTGAGCTTTCATACTCTGGAGTTAAGATATACTTCATGGCACTCACAAAGTCATTTGCAGTCACGTCTGCTACTTCTTTCCCGGTATAATCAACCCACTTCTGATCCTTACGAAGATGGAACGTATATGTAAGCTTATCATCACTTACCTCCCATTTCTCTGCTAAGGATGGCTGTGTATTGCCATAGGCATCATACTCTACTAAGGTATCAATCACATTAGCACTTAACTTGAAATCATTGGTTGTTGAAGTCACTAGATAATTCAATGTTTGTACTTCTGAACTATAGAGTTTGCGAAAGATTGCCTCACTGCTGTCTGAGTTTGATGCTTTCTTACCACATCCGCTAAACATAGAGACTACCATGGTAAGACATAAACCTAGTGTTAAAATTCTCTTCTTCATTACATTCCTCCTCTTTTTTTTGTTATTTGTTCTCCTTCATACAAAGGATATATTCTAAGGCTTATTCCCCCCTCCCAGTTCTTCCTTACGATAAGCCTTACGGATACCGCTTCAAGTACCGTCTGGGATTGAATAAGTCTAGAAACCTATTATCTATATTATATACAGCATTTTATTATATGAATTTCAATAAAGTGCTTTATATTTTCAAAATAATGCTTTATATTAGTAATATCAAGATGAAAGATGGTGAACCCACAATGATCCAACCAAGCCAAGTGCATCCTGCTCCAAAGAAAGGCTATCTAAATAGCGATCTGGAAGCTTTTTATATACTAGATCAAGCTTTACCAAAGTTTGAATATCATTACCATGATTTCTATAAATTACTGATACACATTCAAGGAGATGTCCACTATTTCATTGAAGGAAAAGAATATGCATTAGATCCTGGTGATACCTTATTAATCAATCCTGGTGAAATTCATAAGCCCTCAATGCGTAATAATACAATATATGAACGTATCATAGCTTATATATCAGATAGTTTTTTTGAAGGTCTTGCTTACTATGAAACTGATTTAAAACAATGTTTTTCACTGGCCAAGTCCAAACAATCTCATTTGGTTAGGTCTCATACATCCAACGCTTTGTTACATCACATCAATGAAGTGTTGAGGTGCACGTTTACCACGGATGATTATGGAAACCATCTTCTTAGGCGAATTAAAATAGAAGAATATTTAATTATGATTAATCGAGTATTGAATCAGGAAGACAATTCATTGATTCCTCCAACGACAGCTAATGATAAGATTCTTCAAGCAATTGACTTTATCAATCAGCATATCGATAAGGAGTTAAGTATCGACACAATAGCTGCGAGCCTTTTTCTTCATCCGTCCTATTTAATGCACTTGTTTAAAAAGGAAACTGGACACACCATTGGAAAATATATTAATGAAAAACGTCTTTTTATTTCCAACCAGTATATAAAGTCTGGAAGAACTATGACTGAGGCATGCTACTTAGCTGGTTTTCAGAATTATGGAACCTTTTATCAAGCATATAAAAAGAAATATGGAGCTTCACCTAAAAAGACTAAAATACACTAAAAACATGGTGCATTGATAATTCCAAGCC
>JAEYWQ010000093.1 GCA_023428885.1 Bacillota bacterium | reverse complement strand
AGCCAAATTAGCAAGTTCTTTACAGATAACTATGGATGTTCCCAGAAATACTATACTAACTTCTAAGGGGATTCGAGTAGAAAAACCTGTACCAATTCCTAAATATCTTACAAATGGTAGCAGAAGTGTCATTAAAATAATTGCAAACAATGCCGTTGCAATTACGTATCCGAAACCTGATTCTAAGAAAGTCTGTGTGATATCCATGTAATAATCATAATAAATCTTCCATTATTATAAAAATCAGATGCATTAGAAGCATAGATTAAGGTAAGATTCGCTGGTAATTGAACCATATTCTTAAACTGGTGTGTCTCCATATAGCTTCCATTTACTTGTACATAATAACTTTCTTCCTGTAACACATCATTAACTAAATGCATAGATAAGAGCATATCAATGTACGTTTTATCTAATCCCTTATAATCCACGACAGATAGTCTCCCCTTAGAATCTGTCTTCAGTATCATAAAAAATTTTAAATCATCTTTTAACTCTAATCCTCTGCTTGATTGCTGTTCTAGGAGTTGATCAAGCTCTTCAACAGAATTCGTTATTTCCTTCCCTGTCCCTTGATTTAGAACATAATATAAAAATGATGGATAAGTTCGAATTGTGTTAGTATAAAAATTCTCACTCCAGTTATAAATCATCTGGTTAAAATGATTAAAATAATCTTGTTCTTCATTGTAAACATCCATCTCAGAACCATATATTACTTGATTATTGAAAGGATCATCGATATTGAAATCATACAGCTCCTCTGCATTCATCACATTACTTGGATCATCCCTTTCAATACCAGATACATTCGATTTTACTTCTTCTGGAAGAAATATATCAGATGCTTTCATATAACTTTTATCAGAAAAACGAAGTACATCCATCAGAAGAACAAAATTACTTTTGTAGATCTCTTTCATAAAAAATTCTTTGTTTGCTTCGATAAACTGTTCTTCTTGCATCTTCAACATTTGCTTGCTTTGATCTTGCTTTGATATCGTGTTATTATAAATAGGTGTATAAAACATAATGATTCCCACTGATAAAGCTATAATTAGTAGCAAACCAACTAATACACCAAGGAATTTATTTCTTTGCAATGTATTGCTGAGTTCTTTAATGCTTTTCGATTTTATATCCAACTCCCCACACCACCTTCAAATATTTTGGATTTTTCGTGTTAATTTCTATCTTTTCACGAATGTTTCTAATATGAACCATAATGGTATCCGTTCCAACCGCACGTTCATTCCAAACACGTTCATAGATTTCCTCTGCTGAAAAAACCTGCCCTGGGTGTTTCATTAACAAGGCTAGAATCTTAAACTCAATTGGAGTCATCTTTACTAAATTACCATCCACCATCACAGTAACCGTGCTTTCATTTAGCTCAAGACCTCCTACTACGAATACATTGTCTGAATTCTCTTTTTTTACTGCAGATATGTATCTGGTATATCTTCTAAGCTGGGAGTTTACACGTGCTAACAGTTCCATAGGTGAAAATGGCTTCGTCACATAATCATCAGCTCCGATATTCAGTCCAGTTACTTTATCAATCTCCTCCGATTTCGCAGTTAACATAATCACTGGAAACTCATATTTCTCGCGAAGTTTCATGGTCATTGTAATTCCATTCATTACTGGCATCATAATATCAACGATAGCTAGATGAATTTCTTCTTTTTCTAAAATTTCAAGTCCTTCTTTTCCATTGCCAGCCTTGAATACTTGATATCCTTGATTTATTAAATAGATACAAATCCCGTCTAATATTTCCTTATCATCTTCGACAACTAATATATGATGTGAATCCATTTCTTCCCCCTGCTTCCCTATTCTCCTGTAGTAATCATCATCTATTCCGTAAAATAATCAATTGCTATTCCTTCCCATTATACACGATTTTAAACTGCTATTAAATAGTACAAGCTTATGTTTTAATCTTTTGAAAATACGATCAGGTCTTATATTCTTTTTATAACAAGTGATCTGTATACTCATTTCTTTCCTCCTTATCTACTCTTATTCTGTGACTTCTGATTGATTATCTTGTCACTCATTAACAAGGTTAAGTATAGCTAGAACTTCTAAAAAACAAGGATAGATAAAACGAAAGAATTTCTAAAGAT
The DNA here is from genome assembly GCA_023428885.1 of Bacillota bacterium. GTDB lineage: Bacteria > Bacillota > Clostridia > Lachnospirales > Lachnospiraceae > Lachnoclostridium. Next base: position 1,953 of record JAEYWQ010000093.1, on the reverse strand, counting down.
TAAAGTACAAAAACGTAATCAGAGGCAAGGAAAAAGAAGCAACCACATGACATGATTGCTTCTTTATCATTCCAAGTATAATTCCGTAAGTAACCAAAATCTGAAAAGCTAATAAGAAAAATTTAAGAACTCATCTGAAATGCTTTAATTGATCTTGGTCCTCGGATAATTCGACGAACTACCTGTAGGACTCCGTCGGAATTAGATTCCACTCTCCATTGAACCAGAATCATCTTTCCCTCCAAGATTTCAATGCAAGAGATGCCCTTAGTATGAATTCCACAGCCTGTATTAAAGTAAGGATATTTCCCCTTCTTCGGAAACTTATAGCGGTGGGTATGACCACAAATTAACATAATATTATTTTTTTCAATCCACTTTGCATAGTTTTTCTCTATTTTATGGCGTTTTGCTTGGTTTTTAGCAGGACTGGCAGGATTACGAAAACCAACCAAATGCATGAACTTCCAAAAATACCGTAGAGTAAACATGGATGGAATCCAAAATTGATCATTAAAGAAATCCCCTTGATGACCATGTAAGGTAAGAATTTCTTGCCCGGTTTTCTTGTATCGTAATACAAGAGATTCTCGAGGTTCTAACTTTGGAAATAAGGCCACCTGTTTCTCACGATACTCATCATAGTAAGAATAATAATTACATTTCACATACATACGATTCTTTAGATATATATTGTGATTTCCATATAACATAATCATTCGATTTTCTCGAAAGAACTCCTTTAAGATCGAGAATATATCGGTATGGGCTGTTCGAATATGTTTAAAACTAGCATGTTCCCATAGTTCGTCACCATCACCGACCTCCACATAGGTGTAACCTTCATCATAATAATATCGTAATGCACTTATCATTAACGTTTGGTTTCTAGCAAATTCATCAGAAATAGAATCATCTCCACGATGTAAATCACTAAAAAATACATATTTAGATTTATCATCAATAGTTTTTACCAATGCATGTTTGTATGCTTGAGTTAATCTACGATTTGTAAACACTGAACCTTCCTCCTTACACTAAAAATACCACAAGCAAGCTGTGGAACTGTTGTCATTATGTTCAGTATTTACTAGACATTCTCAAATTATGAATGGTTATTTATTTCTTTAATCAGCCTAAGAATAGACTCTTGAAAGCGTAAATCATCTTCCACTGTCCTCTTTTTTGGTCCTTTCATATGATGCTTGGAAGATTTTCTGCGTTCTTCCTTTGCGATATGGCGTTCCATTAACATTAAATTAATATTCTCATTGGTGTACCATTTTCCACTTTGATGAATAGGATAAGCACCTTTACCCAATGCTAAAGCAGCAACTCCATAATCTTGAGTTACTACAATATCCCCTTTTTGGCATCGATTAATTAGGGCAAAGTCCACTGCATCAGCCCCTGCTCCTATCGTAATCACCTTACTATAGTCAGATGTTAGGATATGGTTGGTATCGCAGATTAAAACAACTGGGATTTTATTTTCCTTTGCACATTTCTCTGTAATCTTTACCACAGGGCAAGCATCAGCATCTACATAAATCGTCATAAGAACTACCATTCCTTTCTACTCATGCTTCCTAACCGAAAAAGAAGTGTCACAATCATGTTGCAACACTTCTTTTGGTTAGTTATTAATCGTATCTAATAAATTATTCACTGCTTTTTTAGTGACTGATGAATTGAAGTAATCATAACGATAATAAAGATATCCATTTACATTTCCAGTACTTCGACCATATTCAATCATATCCGCTAAAATATTAGGATTTGTTTTAAATTCTTTTTCTTCATTGGATCCTGCTTTATACACCGGTATACCTATATATAACTCTACACTATCTGTCTTCAATAGAGCACTCCAACGGTCTACTGTTTTATCGAATGGATATGATTTATGACCAAAGCTCCAATAGATCTGTGGACAAATGTAATCGATATAAC
>JAEYWQ010000034.1 GCA_023428885.1 Bacillota bacterium | reverse complement strand
CTTATATGACGGGTAGAATACCTATACCTCCTAAGTGGTATTTAGGGTTTTGGGTAAGTAGTTTAACAATTAAAAATTCTGATGAAGTTATTAATATAGCAAAACGATTCCGTAAAGAACGTATTCCATGTGATGTCATTCTTTTAGATGCACAATGGCGGGTTGGACCACAGTTCTTAGATCAGTACACAACTGGAATCGAATACCCTAGTAATGATATAGACTGGAACGAAGATTTTGGTGATAAGGATTTACTTATTAAAGAATTGAAAAAGTTAGATTATAAAATAGGATTACATCTAAATTCACGTAATTTTTCAACCAATACCAAAAATTTTGGCATAAAGAATAACTATATTATCGAACATAATTCAGAATCCTTTGTTAATTTTTTGAATGCTAAAGCTAAAGATTTCTATGAAAATTTAATTAAAATGCGCCTAAGTGAAGGGATTGACGTGTGGTGGATTGATCACTCAGATAGAGTAAGTGGTGTATTACCGAATGGAATACCTATAAGGAATATTCTGGGCGTTTTATGGTGTAAGCTAGTTTATGAGATTATGATAAAATTTAATAAAGAAGGTGCGCTATCGTTAACTCGAGGTAATGGTATTGGCGGACAAAAATATGGTTTTCCATGGCCAGGCGATACAGCCAATGGAATAGAACATTTTAAAGAGGACATATGGTACTGCATTAATGCGGGGTTAGCAGGGTATCCATTATCTAGCGTTGATCTAGGAGGATTTAATTTAAAACACTTAAAATATGGATTAAAGTATTGTGAAAAATATAAGAATGAGGAGGACATACATAAAGAGGTTTTTGATGACGAAAATATATTAAGGCGTTTATGTCAAGGTTTAATTTGTATTCCAGTTCCTAGGATTCATAATAATTGGTGTACACCACCCAAATTTCCGTGGAACTGCTCAGACAGAGTAAAGAGAATCTATAAAAAATATATTCTTGAACGTTATAAACTTACTCCTTATTACTATTCAGCAGTAGTTCACTCTTCAAAAACAGGAGAACCGATACTTCGTCCGTTAGTTTATGAATATAGTGAAGATAAGAAAGTATTTTCTATTGATGATGAATTTCTTTTAGGCGAATGTCTATTAGTTGCACCTATAACAGAAAAAGGAGTAACTAATAGAGATGTTTATTTACCAAGTGGAAAGTGGTTTTATATATGGGACGATCATACAATTTATGAAAATGGTATGATTAATATAAAGGCACCATTATATTCAATAAAAGGACTTCCGATATTTGTTAAAGAGAATAGTATTATTGCTAGACAAAGAGTTACTAAATCTATAAGTAATGAGCCACCTAAATTACTATTATTAGATTTTTATGTTGTTAGCAAGTCAGTATTATATTTATATGAAACACCATCTATAAAGCATAAGTTTACCTGCGTACTTAAAAATAAATGTGTAAAAATTACACTTGAGAATAAACTAAGCTATGTCAGGAGATATATTTTAAAATTACATAATATTAACTTTTTTAATATAAAATCTTGCGATAGCTGCACTCAGATAAAGATTATGAGAAACAACTGGGTTATGATAACACTTAACGAAAATAGTAAAACTGTTGTAATTTTTGAAACAATGTTGAAAAAGGATATATAAGGTGAGATCTCAAGTAATTATAAAGTCAATATATTACATAACCTATAATTAATTTGAACAAGAGGGGAGCTATATGTCAATTAACCATGATTTTAGAAAGGTAAAAAGTATAACAAATGGCTATTTAGAAGAAAATATTTATCAAGAAATATATATGAATGCATTAAATGCGCCACTAGGAGTTGCATTGGATATTGGACCAGCACAAGGTGGGAGTACAATTTCTATTTGCTTAGGTTACAAAGAAAGTAGAGCAGAGTTTCATGTATATAGTATTGATAAGTTTTGTAAGTCATCAGCTTTAAAGGATTACTATAATATCGAGGAAAATATAAATGTTTTACAAGATAACTTAGATAAATATAATGTACGTAAGAATGTAACTATTTTAACGTCTGATAGAGATGATATAACACTTAAAGATGAATCAAACCCTATATCTTTGTTATTTATTGATGCTGATGGTGCAATTGATCGAGATTTTTCTTTATACTATAATAAATTATGTAACGGTGCTTATATTATTATTGATGATTATGATAACGTAATTAATCTGCAGTCATCTACGCACTTTTTAAAATGGCAAAGTCAGAATCAAATTGATTGTTTTTTGTGTAATATAAATATGGATTCATTGATTAATTATACGCCTTTGGGAAAACAATACACAATTTATAAATTTGTTAATTATTTTGTTGAAAATGGATTTATAAATCCTTTAAAGATAATTAACAATACTCTGTTTGCTATAAAACAAGCAAACTCTCCATTATTTACTTTTAAGACAGAGGAGGATTTATTCAATATAAGATTATCAATCGAAAAGGAATTTTATCAGAGAAGAGAAATCGTTATAAAATGTTATGAAGAGATTGGAAAAGTTTTACCTAAAATAGGAGAATGTTTAGGGTTAGATAATGCAATAATGTATGAAAATTACTTTTATTCTATAAAACAAAGATATCAAGCTGTTAAATGCTATGAGTGGCATGAAAATGATGAAAATAGAATTATAAATGATTTAGCAATTCAGGATATATCACATGATAAAATCACAGAGTTTATCATTGATTCTGATAAAGAACAAGTTAAATTGATTCAAATAGAAGAATTACAAAATGATGAAATAAAAGAATTTTTTATGAATTTAGATATCTACTTTATTATTGTTATACCAATAAAACATTTGACATTTAATTGGTAAGCGCCTAATAATCTACCCGTTTCGACTACAGCATATTTTTAAATTATAATTGTAACCAAATAAGTGGAGTGTTTTACTTCCATTTTTTCAAATCTATTTTGGAAGTTGGAGCATTTCACTCCA
>JAEYWQ010000389.1 GCA_023428885.1 Bacillota bacterium | reverse complement strand
CGTACAGCACCTGGATCAATGGTAGAACCCGTATTAAGCATACGACGTATATTACTATAAGATGCTGTGTCCACATCAGCAGAAAACGTAGAAACAGGATAATTACTTACACTCTTGAAACCGTTCTCAATAATTGAATTGTATTCTTCTGTATTAAATTCCTCGTCAACTACCACTCCTTCTATCGCCCCATAAGGTTGCACCCTTGCACTATTTTCACTTTCTGTATATACTTGATTCGTGTCATAATATGACTCACTGGTCTGGCCTGCTGCTTTTCCTTCACTAGTTGCAGTATATCTATCACTCCTAGATTCATCCTTTGTCGCTTTTCCACATCCAAATAAGCTACTTGCTATCATCATAAGTACTAAAACCGTTGAAATCCTCTTTTTCATCATAATAACTCCTCCTTCTCCTCCAATGCTTCCTTAGTTGCGAAAGCTCCTCCAAGATTAACGTCATTTTTACTGTTTGTTACTAACTCACATTGAAACCTAATTAATATTAATCTTACTTACCCTGTCACTCTAATGATTTACTCTTTAGTTCTAACCGATTATGTAAATTAGACGATGTCATTGACATAAAGTTCCATATATGTGTTAAAATTGTGGTATGATTTTTAGAGGGAACTTTTCTAAATGAAGCACCTTTTTATAGCATGCTAAAAAAGAGCTTGTCACAGCTATTTCACTGATGACAAACTCTTCCTTACAATCTCATATTTATTAAACCTATCCTATTCCCATCAGGGAAATCTCTCTAACTTTAAGTATAACTTTCCTAGCTAGTCCTACTTTAGATCATCCAAGGTTTTCTGATAGGACGGTAAGAATTCTTTCATAAACTCCTCCGCTTCTGCTATTCCCATCTTATACAGATTATCTTCGATAGATATCCGGGCGCTGATGAATTCTGTATTCCCTGCCTTGCCTTCTTCGATACACTTAATCAAAGCTGACAGCTTATCTGCCGCTTTGACTAATTTCCAAAGATATTCCTCTTCTTCCTTCACAAAGAACACCGTTTCATATTCTTCTCTGATATCTTGAGGAAGCATACTTAATAATTGATCTGCGGCATTCTCCTCTATCTTCTTAAATGCGTCAACGATATCTCGATTATAGTACTTAATCGGAGTTGGCATATCTCCTGTAATAATCTCTGTTGCATCATGATAAAGCCCAATTAAGGCTGCTTTCTCAGCATTCAAGGCCTTATGAAATCTCTTATTCCCGATCACTGCTAAGACGTGAGCAATCATACTCACTTCTAAGGAATGTTCACTTATATTCTCACCAATGGAATTCCTCATTAAGGCCCATCGTTCTATGTATTTCATTCGTGACATCATTGCAAAAAAATGATACTCCATACTTCCACCCCACAATCATATTACCTATAGAACAAAGTGTAAGGAGTCAAGAGTGTGAATTCTCTATGCGCATGACTGGGATACCCTTTCTAGCAATACGCTTTCACCCACACTCTGACCTTAACTTTACTACCTAAACTAGCAACTTCTTAAGATACTGACCCGTATAAGATTTCGAATTCTTCGCTACTTCTTCTGGCGTTCCTGTTGCAACAATCGTTCCACCTTGATCGCCGCCTTCTGGTCCAATATCAATAATATAGTCGGCTGTCTTTATCACATCCAGGTTATGCTCGATTACAACTACTGTATTACCACCCTCCGTCAAGCGTTGCATAATTTCCACTAATTTATGAACATCTGCAAAATGAAGCCCTGTCGTTGGTTCATCTAGGATATAGATGGTCTTACCAGTACTACGTCTACTCAGTTCTGTGGCAAGCTTGATACGTTGTGCCTCACCACCGGATAAGGAAGTAGAAGGATGTCCAAGCTTAAGATAAGAAAGACCTACATCATTTAAGGTTTCAATCTTACGTCGTATGGAAGGTACATTCTCAAAGAATTTAACTGCTTCTTCGATGGTCATATCTAATACATCAAAGATGGATTTACCTTTATAATGTACATCTAAGGTTTCACGATTGTAGCGCTTGCCACCACAAACTTCACAAGGAACATAGATGTCTGGTAAGAAGTTCATCTCTATCTTGATAATACCATCACCGCTACACGCTTCACATCGACCTCCCTTAATATTAAAGCTAAAGCGGCCTTTTCCATAACCCTTCATCTTAGCATCTGGTGTGGTGGAATATAGATCTCTAATTTGATCAAAAACTCCTGTATAGGTTGCTGGATTGGATCTTGGGGTTCGACCAATTGGAGACTGGTCGATATTAATCACCTTATCTAATTTATCAAGTCCAATCATGTCCTCATGCTTTCCAGGAATGCAACGAGCACGGTTTAAGTCACGAGCTAGGCGTTTATATAGAATCTGAGTAATTAAGGAGCTCTTTCCTGATCCCGATACACCAGTGACGCATGTCATAACTCCCAGTGGAATATCCACATCTACGTTACGAAGATTATTTTCCTTTGCTCCCTTAATTGTAATGAAATCGCTTGCTACCTTTCTCTCCTTAGGTACCGGTATCTTAATCTTACCACTCAGATAAGCCCCGGTAATGGAGTTAGGGTTGTCCATGATCTCTTGGGCATTTCCTGTAGCTATGACTTCACCACCATGCTGTCCTGCGCCTGGTCCAATATCAACGATATAGTCTGCTGCGAACATGGTATCTTCATCATGCTCCACAACAATCAAGGTATTTCCCAAGTCTTTCAGATGCTTTAAGGTTTTTAATAATTTATCATTATCTCTTTGATGAAGGCCGATCGAAGGCTCATCTAAGATATAAGCTACCCCTACTAAGCCGGAACCAATCTGTGTTGCTAAACGAATACGCTGTGCTTCACCACCAGATAGGGACCCGGTTGCTCTTGACAAGGTGAGGTATTCTAGACCTACATCCATCAAGAAACCAATTCTTGCTCGAATCTCCTTTAAGACTAATTCACCAATCTTTAATTGCATCGGAGATAATGATAAGCCATTCATAAACTTCTGTAAATCGCGAATGGAGTAGTCAGTTACTTCTGAGATATTTCGCCCCCCGACGGTAACTGCTAATGCTTCCTTCTTCAACCTTCTTCCACCACATGCTTTACATGGAGTAGTATTCATAAAGGTTTCATACTCTTGCTTCACACCATCGGAAGCAGTCTCACGATAACGTCGTTCGATATTACGTAGCAAGCCTTCAAAAGTAACATCATATACACCGGTACCACGCTGGCCAGTGTACTCCACCTTTACAGATTTACCATCCGTTCCATGAATGATAATATCATGAATCTTCTTAGGATATTGGTTGAATGGAGTATCCAAGGAGAACTTATATTCTTTTGCTAAGGCTTCCATAATACAACGAGAATAACTTCCTTTATCCGTTACGGATGACCAACCTGGTGCAGCAATCGCACCTTCGTCAATGCTTAAGTTTGTATCTGGTATAATTAACTCTTCTGCAAATTCCATCTTGATACCAATACCATGACAGTCAGGACAAGCACCAAATGGATTGTTAAAGGAAAAGGTTCTTGGTTCCATCTCTTCCATACTGATACCACAGTCTGGACAAGCAAAACTCTGAGAGAAGGTGATCTTCTCTTTGCCAATCACATCTACAATTAATAACCCTTCACTAAGTTTTAGTACACTCTCAATAGAGTCTGTTAATCGCTTCTGTATGCCCTCCTTCACTACGAGACGATCAATAATAATTTCAATGTTATGTTTTACATTCTTCTCTAGTTTAATCTCCTCACTTAATTCGTAGAGATTACCGTCTACCATAACACGTACATAGCCACTCTTCTTAGCTTGTTCAAAGACCTTTACATGTTCTCCCTTTCGTCCCCGAACCACAGGTGACAACAGCTGAATCTTAGTTCCTTCTGGCAATCTCATAATCTCATCTACCATCTGATCAATGCTCTGTCTCTTAATTTCCTTCCCACAGCATGGACAATGGGGTATACCGATTCTAGCATATAACAAACGGAAGTAGTCATAAACCTCAGTTACCGTACCAACCGTGGAACGTGGATTTCGATTGGTGGATTTTTGGTCAATAGAGATTGCAGGAGACAAACCTTCAATACTCTCTACATTAGGTTTCTCCATCTGTCCTAAGAATTGTCTTGCATAAGAAGAAAGGGATTCCATATATCTCCTCTGACCTTCTGCATATATGGTATCAAAGGCCAGAGAAGACTTACCAGAACCTGAAAGACCAGTCAATACTACAAACTCATCTCTTGGAATGTTGATATCAATCCCCTTCAGGTTATGTTCCCTTGCCCCACGTATTTTTATATATTGTTTTTTATCTGCCATCTTGTCCTCCATACCTAATTCGCTATCAATTTCTGTGATATCATGGTATACGCACTTTCGTCCCCTGCTTTTGCAAGCTCAGATATAACTTACCCTAGCGAATAACTGTCTATTCATCCATATCATTCAATTGCTTCTTTATATCTAATAATTTATCACGAAGTTCCGCTGCCAACTCGAAGTTTAATTCTACCGCAGCCTTGTGCATCTCTTTGGTCAATTTCTTAGCCACCGCTTCTAATTCCTGCTTGCTCATGGACTCAAGTCCTTTATCCTTCATATCAAACATCTCTTTAGCAACCTTTTTAGAGATGCTAATAAGCTCACGTACCTTCTTCTGTATGGTCTGTGGTGTAATACCATGCAGCTCATTATATGCAGCCTGAATCGCACGACGCCGGGATGTCTCTCCAATTGCATTGGTCATGGAATCTGTCATACGATCTGCATACATAATAACACGGCCTTCTGAGTTTCGTGCTGCACGTCCTATGGTCTGAATCAGAGAAGTCGTGGAACGTAAGAAGCCTTCCTTATCCGCATCCAGAATTGCAACTAAGCTAATCTCTGGAATATCAAGACCTTCTCGTAGTAAATTAATACCAACTAAGACATCAAACACATCCATACGCATATCACGAATAATCTCAGAACGCTCTAAGGTATCAATATCAGAATGCAAGTACTTGATACGAATACCTAATTCTCGCATATAATCTGTCAAATCCTCTGCCATACGTTTGGTTAAGGTTGTTATCATCACCTTATTCTTCTTTGCAACTTCTCGATTTACTTCTCCCACCAAATCATCGATTTGTCCTTCAACTGGTCGTACCTCAACGATTGGATCTAATAATCCAGTAGGACGAATCACCTGTTCCACACGAAGTAATTCATGTTCCTGCTCATATACATTCGGTGTTGCAGATACAAATAGCATCTGGTTAATCTTACTCTCAAACTCAGTAAAATTAAGAGGACGGTTACTCTTAGCAGAAGGAAGTCGAAATCCATAGTCCACCAGAGTAGACTTTCTCGCCTGATCTCCAGCATACATGCCTCGAACTTGAGGTATGGTAATATGAGACTCATCTACAATAATTAAGAAATCATCTGGGAAATAGTCAATTAAGGTATGAGGAGTACTTCCTGGTGCTAACCCTGCCAGATGCATGGAATAGTTCTCAATCCCAGAGCAAAATCCCGTCTCTCTTAACATCTCTATATCAAAATGTGTTCTCTCCGAGATTCTTTGTGCCTCTAGTAGCTTATCTTCACTCTTAAAATATTGAATTCTCTCCTCTAACTCAATCTCAATGTTCTTAATCGCTTCCTCTAACTTTTCCTTGGATACAACATAATGAGAAGCAGGGAAAATTACCATGTGCTCTAAGGTAAACTTAATCTCACCTGTAAGTACATCAATTTCTGTGATACGCTCTATCTCATCTCCGAAGAACTCAACTCGATATGCAGTGTCTGCAGAACTAATTGGAAAGATCTCAACCACATCTCCTCGTACTCGAAAGCTTCCTCGCTTAAAGTCCATATCATTACGGGTATATTGAATCTCAATCAATCGTTTCAATACCTCATCCCGCTCACGCTCCATACCAGGACGAAGTGACAAGGTCATATTCTGATAATCTACTGGGCTACCAAGTCCAAAGATACAGGAAACGGATGCAACGATAATAACATCTCTTCTCTCTGTTAATGCCGCAGTAGCAGAATGTCGTAATTTATCAATCTCATCATTAATAGCGGAATCCTTCTCGATATAGGTATCTGTTGATGGTACATAAGCCTCTGGTTGATAATAATCATAATAGGAAACGAAATATTCTACAGCATTCTCAGGAAAGAACTCTTTAAACTCTCCATATAATTGAGCTGCCAAGGTCTTATTATGTGCTAAAATTAATGTTGGTCGATTCAACTGCTGAATGACATTCGCCATGGTAAATGTCTTACCAGAACCAGTAACACCTAGTAAGGTCTGAAACTGATTTCCCTCTTGAAATCCCTTCACTAAATTTTCTACCGCTTCAGGTTGATCGCCTGTTGGAGCAAAATCAGAAACAAGTTTAAAATGATCCATTATGTTACCCTTTCTCTCATCTTTAAATTATAACTGCTTTATTATCATAAATGCACGTTCCCAAAACATAACGCTATTATATCATATCCAATTTTTAGTTTCAATTACATTTCGAACAAACATTCGATATTTTTCTATCAAAATACAGGCAAGAAAATAAAAAAATCCTATTAAAAAACGAGGGTTGATAAACACCCCTCGTTTCAATAATTATATTTCTATAGCTGCTAGTCCTATTGTGCTAAAGCCTGTTGAATGGAACCCTTCTCATGATCATCTAAGATACCCTCGTGGTCTAATAGAAGAGTCATCTTTCCATCTTTATTCGCAACTTGCTTTGCATACTTTGTACGTTCACTTCGAACGATGACAGGAACTTCACTAATCTCTTTAGCATCAAATTCAATAATTCCACAAACAGCGTCCACCTTGAAACCAACCACCATATCCTTGGTTCTTGTGATAATTAATTGCTCTTTCTCCAATTTTGCTTCTGGTAAACCGAACTTGATTCGAAGACTGAATACTGGAATAACCTCACCACGCAGGTTTAGCATTCCCAGAATATAGTCTGGTGTATTGGGTACTGGAACAACCCCATTATAAGTTTCGATTGCATTAACGATCAAAATATCAAGTCCGTACTCTTCCTGTCCTAATTTAAATACTACCTGCTTTGTTGCTTCCATCTCTCTTCCTCCTCACGTTCAATAATCAGATCTTATCCTCTTAGGTTACATTGATCCATTTCAAATATGCATTGATAAAGGGATCAATATTCCCATCTAGAACCCCCGGTGCATTCGCTACTTCAGCATTCGTACGATGATCCTTCACCATAGTATATGGCTGCAGTACATAGGACCGAATTTGGTTTCCGAAATTAATATCGCGGATTTCACCACGAATTCCTGATTCCTTTGCTTGATTCTCTTCCTGCTTTAACAAATACAACTTTGATTTTAACATCTGCATTGCTTTATCTTTATTTTGGAATTGTGAACGTTCATTTTGACACTGAACAACAATTCCTGTTGGTATATGGGTAATACGAATCGCAGAAGATGTTTTATTAACATGCTGACCACCAGCTCCAGACGAACGATAGGTATCAATTCGAAGATCATCTTGATTAATCTCAATATCAATATCTTCTTCAATGTCTGGCATAACATCACAAGAAACAAATGAGGTCTGTCTCTTGCCTGCCGCGTTAAAAGGTGATATTCTAACCAGTCGGTGAACTCCACGTTCTGATTTTAAATGACCATAAGCATTCAAACCATTAATCTGTAAGGTTATTGATTTGTAGCCTGCTTCCTCACCATCTAGAAAATCCAGAACCTCTGTGGTATATCCCTTCTTCTCTGCCCATCTCTGATACATGCGAAAAAGCATACTGGCCCAATCACAACTCTCTGTTCCACCTGCACCTGCATGAAGTGTTAAAATTGCATTATCCTTATCAAACTCTCCGGATAATAGCGTATCCAGACGTAACTCTTCCAGCTCTTCAATGAAACGATCTAATTCCTCCTGAATCTCAGGAATTAAGGACGCATCCTCTTCTTCATAGCCCATGGCAAGTAAAGTTTGAATGTCATCATAGGATTGTTTTAGTTTCTCATAGAATCCAACAATATCCTTCAGATTCTTTAATTCTTTCATGTAGGCTTGTGACTTCTCAGTCGAATCCCAAAAGTTCGACTCTTCCATAATACCTTCGATTTCTTCGATCCTCAGCTTCTTATTCGCCAAGTCAAAGTGAATCCCCCACTTCGATCAGAGGCTTCTCATAGGTACCCAGAATATACTTAAACTGGTCTAATTCAACCACAAATCTTCACCACCTTTATACAATTCATCTGTGACACGTCTTATACATTTCTACCGTGACACATCTTATACTTTCTACCGCTTCCACATGGGCAAGGATCGTTTGGCTGAATCTTCTTTTCTGCACGCTTAATTGGACCCTTAGGAACAGAGTCATCCTTATTTGTTCCTGTTACCTTAGCAACTTCCTCACGTTCTACATTCTGTTCAATACGAATATGCATTAATGCCTTTACAGTATCTTCAGATATGGAAGCAATCATAGAATCGAACATATCAAAGCCCATGAACTTAAACTCAGTCAATGGATCCTTTTGACCATAGGCCTGTAAACCAATACCCTGGCGGAGCTGATCCATATCATCAATATGATCCATCCACTTGCGGTCAATCACACGTAATAAGATAACACGTTCAACTTCACGAATCTGTTCCTTCTCTGGGAATAGAGCTTCTTTCGCTTCATATAACTTCACAGCTTCTTCTTTCAACATATGAATCAATTCATTCTTCTTCATATGTCTCATCTGATCCTCTGTTAATCTGATTGGTTCTACTGGAATAATTGGAATCAATTCTGTATTGATTGCATTGATATCCCACTCTTCTGGATCTTGATCATCACTAATATTCGCATTTACAATGTTTTCAATGTTATCAGTAATCATCTTGAAGATAGCGTCTCTCATACTTTCGCCATCCAGAACTTTTCTTCTTTCTGCGTAAATAATCTCTCTCTGATCATTATTTACCTTATCATATTCTAACAAATTCTTACGAATACCAAAGTTATTGTTCTCGATCTTCTTCTGAGCACGTTCAATTGCGTTACTTAACATCTTATGCTCAATCTGATCTTCTTCCCCAAAGCCTAAGGATTGGAACATGGTAATCAGACGTTCAGATCCGAATAAACGCATTAAATCATCCTCTAGCGCAATATAGAACTGGGATTCACCTGGATCACCTTGACGACCGGCACGACCACGTAACTGGTTATCAATACGTCTGGATTCATGGCGCTCAGTACCGATGATCTTTAAACCACCAAGTTCTTTTACCCCTTCTCCAAGCTTAATATCGGTACCACGACCTGCCATATTAGTCGCAATCGTAACTGCTCCCATCTGACCTGCATCTGCTACGATTTCAGCTTCAAGTTCATGGAACTTGGCATTCAATACTTTATGAGGGATATTCTTTTTCTTTAATAAAGCAGAGATTTCTTCGGAAGACTCAATCGTAATGGTACCAACTAAGACTGGTTGGCCTTTTGCGTGAGCTTCTTCAATGGCACGTATTACTGCCATTAATTTACCTCTCTTGGTACGATATACGGCATCATCCTTGTCAATACGAGCAACCGGACGGTTGGTTGGAACAACAATAACGTCCATTCCATAAATCTGACGGAACTCATTCTCCTCTGTTAATGCTGTACCTGTCATACCACATTTCTTTGTATACTTATTAAAGAAGTTCTGGAAGGTAATTGTTGCAAGAGTTTTACTTTCTCTCTTAACTTTTACATGCTCCTTCGCTTCAATTGCCTGGTGTAGACCATCGGAATATCTTCTACCTGGCATAATACGGCCAGTAAAATCATCAACGATTAAAACTTCATCATCTTTCACAACATAATCTTTATCTTTAAACATCAAATGGTGAGCACGTAATGCTAAAATTGTATTATGCTGAATCTCTAAGTTCTCAGGATCTGCATAGTTTTCTAAGTTGAAGAATTTCTCAACTTTAGCAATACCTTCAGCAGTTAAATTGATGTTCTTGTCTTTTTCATTAACTACAAAATCTCCTGTTTCTTGCTCGTCCTCTTTCATCATAAGGTCCATCTTGGATAATTCTTTTGCTGTACCTCTCACTAATTGACGCGCAAGGATATCACAAGCTTGATAAAGGGAAGTAGATTTACCACTTTGACCAGATATAATCAACGGAGTTCTTGCCTCATCGATTAATACTGAATCGACCTCATCGATGATTGCAAAGTGCAAATCACGCATAACAAGCTGTTCTTTATAGATAACCATGTTATCTCTCAAATAATCGAAACCATATTCATTGTTGGTACCATAAGTAATGTCACATGCATAAGCTTTTCTACGCTCATCATTGTCCATACTGTTTAAGATACAACCAACTGTTAATCCTAAAAACTCATGAACCTGACCCATCCATTCCGAGTCACGTTTTGCAAGGTAGTCATTAACTGTTACGATATGAACACCCTTGCCTTCCAATGCGTTTAGGTAAGCAGGGAACGTAGATACTAATGTTTTACCTTCACCAGTTCTCATCTCTGAAATTCTTCCTTGATGAAGAATAATACCACCAAGTAACTGGGTATAATACGCTCTTTGACCAAGCGTTCTTTTAGCTGCTTCTCGTACAGTAGCATAAGCTTCAACAAGTAAATCATCTAATGTCTCACCGTTTTTTAAGCGATTTTGAAATTCTGTCGTCTTTCCCCTAAGTTGCTCATCAGACATCTTCTCCATGGTTGGCTCTAATGCCTCAATCTTATCAGCCAACGGTTTTACAAGTTTGATCTCTCTTTCGCTGTGGGTACCAAACAGCTTTGTAATTAATCCCATCTTAGTTTCACTCCTAACATTTCATTCTATTCCTGTTAACCATCGCATTGCGTAGCTATCGGTCAAAATCTTATACAGACTATTGTAACATTTAAAAACGGACTATTCAACTATATTTTGTGAAATGTAAAGTATCACCTATACAATAAAACAGTTGTACATCATACACGCTTTCCATCCACAATTAAATATAAGTGCACTTTCATACCCAAGAGGATTTCAAAGGACTTTCTATGTAATAAATAAGGTGGTTTCCATAGCCTAACTAGCTATGGAAACCACCTTGTTTAGAATGTGAAATCAGAACTACTAAAATTCTGGCTCAATCAATCCATAAGTATTTCCTTTTCTTTTATATACTACGTTAACTTCATCCGTTTCAGCATTACGGAATACATAAAAATTATGTCCCAATAATTCCATCTGTACACAAGCTTCTTCTGCATCCATTGGCTTCATAGCGAATCTCTTAACACGAGTAATGGAAATTTCATCATCCTCTAGAAAATCGTCTTCAATAAATGATTGATTAAAACTTGCTGCAGATTGCTTCATATCCATGATTTTATTCTTATATTTTCTTAACTGTCTTTCAATAACTTCTTCAACTAAATCTATTGAAGCATACATATCAGTACTAACTTGCTCTGCTCTTACAATATTGCCCTTCATAGGAATTGTGATTTCAATCTTCTGTCTGTCTTTCTCGACGCTTAAGGTTGCATGAATTTCTGTTTCTGGTGTGAAATATTTCTCAAGTTTTCCAATCTTCTCATATATCGCACCTTTTAATCCCTCAGTGACATCGATATTTTTACCGCTAATAATATAACGCATATTGACCAACTCCTTATCGTCTGATATTCACACATATCTAAGAATTAATTTCTGTCCCCTTTGATATGTTAAATATATTGTACCACAATTTGAGAATTTGTACAAGTGCATTCAATCTTATTCTAATTTAAATGCATTGTAATCTTATAATCTCCTTGCAACAATAATACCCACTCCTATATGTACAATGTCTCATGAAGTCATTGGATATGAATATAGAGTAGCTTACATTACTAGGTAACAAAATTGTAGTGTTTATTCCTCTTATCATTAAGACTCTTTTCTACTATTCATCAGAAAAATGTAATTATTCTAGCTATTTTTTAGTATATTCATTGTATTTCGCTATTATTTAATTCTTCTCGACAATTTTCAATAATATTCGTATCCTATCAATTCATTTTTGCGACAATATATTTGTCAAGTGTGTCTATTCAAATATTTGGTCGCATTGTACATTTTCACATACCATACAAAACAAATATTCGAGCTTGACATATTTTTTACTTACGACAAATGTGGAAACACTTTGTGGATAATGTGGATAACTTGGTGTATAACTTTTAAAATATAGATAATTCAAGCTTTTTAAAGTGGATAACTTTTATCATCCATTTTTTTACTATTTATAAAATATACATATTTTACCATTTAGCTTTATTCATTTGTGCAAACTACACAATAGATGGATTGTCAATAGGTTTTTTTACAACAATTTATTTTTTATATTTTCTTTATTTTAAGACAATTATCAGAAATTAAGCTTGTCATTTGTCACCTTAGCACTTATAAAAACCCGTCAAAAGGCCTATTTAACGATTCTATAAAAGCTTGTGCTTTATCCAGTAATGACCCGTCTTGCTTTATAAACCTTTCGATAATTATAGTCAGAGAAGATGATTCCATATTTCTTACCTGCCGCATGAACGATTTTTCCATCTCCTATGTAAATAGCTACATGATTCACTCTACCGCCTTTAGCATAAAAGAGCAGATCACCTGCTTGTAATGTATCCAGTGAAACTTCTACTTCTTGGCCTGCAGTCATGGCTTGATCTCTTGACACCCGTTTTAAGCTAATGCCGTAATGTCGATACACAGATTGTACAAACCCCGAACAATCTGTGCCATGAACAAGGCTTGTCCCACCCCACACATACGGATTCCCAACAAAGCGTGATGCAAACATTGCAAGCTCCTCTCCGGTTATCTTTTGGCTTTGCAGATTAGAACTGGTATCCTTGTCCACATTCTCTACTGCTTTGGTCGCATAATAAAGCTCTAATACTTGAGAAAGTCCTCCGATACCTGTATTTACTCCTTGATTCAGCTCACTCCCATTCACAGTAATAGCTGGAAATAAGCATAAAAAAATTCCTGCCAGACATAAATATCTTGATAGTAAAGTTCGTTTTGCCATGCACACCTCCATGGAATTGTTACAAAATTATTACAACCTTACTAGATTATAGCAATCCCGTAATGACTTGTCAATCATTTCCAATATTCACATTTTGACATAAATAGAAGTGTTTTCGAGTAATAATATTAAGTTTCTTCTTCAGCTTTTTTAGACTTATACCGATATAACAGTTATATAATCTTTCCATGGAAGGTGGTTATAAGATGGACATAGTAGCTCTTTCAATTGCAAGCAGTCAAGCAAACATTATGACTCAGGTAAATACCGCAGTGTTATCAATAAATCTAGATACAATTGAACAAGTAGGAGAAAATATAGTAAAGCTCATGGAGCAATCAGTTACACCTCAACTTGGACAAAATATTGATATCAGCATCTAATAAAAGGAGTTGCGTTTCTTTATAAACGCAACTCGCTTTTTTTCCAGTATAATTTCCTTTTTTCTTTGATAAGTCCTTTTCTATATATCCTATCTCTTTTGTTATTTTATCACTCCTCTTAACAGCATTTCATTCAAAAAAATCGTTATAATACAAAATGTAATTGCCAAAACCAGAGGTAGGCTTATTAACGACCTAATAGGAGGATAAGCCTTCTTCTCCTCGGTTCCAGGACGAAATAGTCTCTTGATATGTTCTAAACGATTATGATTTTTAGCAAGCTGCATCAAGATCATGAACCCTATCACACCTCCAACGAGGGCAGATACACCATAGAAGCGAGAGACTGTAACAAGATTATTCAATCCAGTGACATTGGTTTGCTTTAATAAAGCTTCAGAATTTTCAGAATTAGTCAAGGCATACATGGTTATCACCGACATTCCATTAATCGTAAAATGTATGATCATAGTGGACAGGATAGAATCAGTTGCTTCAATAATAAAAGCCATAATAATTCCCATGACGAAAGCATACGTAAATTGATTTAAGTTTCCATGCAATAAGCCAAAGAGCAAGGCACTAAAAAAGATAGCTCCAAACGGATTAATTTTACGATACTCCTGATAGAAAACCCCTCGGTACACGCTTTCTTCTAATACTGCCGGTATTACAGCAATACATAGCAAAGAAAGTAGAAAAGGATTGTCCATAGAAATTCTCGACATAATATTGGTTGTAGAATCAACAGCATATATTCTCGAAAATGCATTAACCAGCGCCATGATAGGGCTCATACACAAGGTAAAGCCTACTAATAAGAAAACATTCCCCAGAGAAAGTTTTTTTAATCCAATTGCTATCGTATATCTTTGTCGCGTGAAGTAAAGATAAGCGACAGAAGGTAAAATTAAAATTATCTGGGATATCACCAGCAACCAAATAGGATTTTTAGTAAGCAAAGCAAAGGGAATAAAATCAGCAACCAGTCGAATTCCAACAGTAAATGCAAAGACATAGTTTATATATTGAAAACGTTTCACCTTAAACCTCCATCGTAACTTAATTAATAATTATTATAACATGACATGCACTAAGATAACTATAAATATTAATTTCTTTCATTCCCATTATGTGCTATAATTGATTACATAATGTTTTGCGAAGGCTAAAGATGCGATTAATCATCTTTTAGAACCCCAAGGAGAATGATTTGCCATGTATAGTTTTGAAAGCAGAGTAAGATATAGTGAAACCGACTATAATAAAGTTATGACACCAACCTCTATCATTAACTATTTTCAGGACTGCAGTAACTGCCACTCTGAAGATGTTGGTGCTGGAATTGCATATTTAAATCAATTACAAAGAGCTTGGATACTTAATTTCTGGCAGCTTGACATAAAACGTTTCCCACAGCTTGATGAAATCATTACCGTCGGCACTTGGCCATACGAGTTTAAAGGAGTGTATGGCTACCGTAATTTTATCATGTGTGACAAGAAGGAAAATGTCCTAGCCGTGGCAAACACGATTTGGGTCCTTTTGGATACTCAGACGCAACGTCCGACCAAGGTACAAGCAGAAAATACTCAAGCCTATGTTATAGAACCTGCATATGACATGAAGTATGAAGAAAGAAAACTCCCCGTGAAGGAAGCTCTCATTGCTTACCCTTCCTTTCCGGTCACGATTTCCTGTCTTGATATGTTCCATCATGTGAATAATGGCCAATATATTCGGCTAGCCCAAGACCTTATTCCATCAGACTTCCCCATTCATCAAGTTTGTGCAGAATATCGCAAATCAGCGGTACTAGGTGATATAATCTATCCGTACTTACACATTGAAACGAACGAAATCACCGTCGTCTTAGCCAATAAAGAACTTAACCCCTTTGCCATCGTTCGTTTTCGATAAACACGCAAAGAACAAAAACCCCACTCTTAATGAGAAAGGAATTATTATGATACAATTAGGAAAAACACAAGTATTAGAAGTTGTTAAAACAACCGATTTCGGTGTATATCTTGCAGAAGTTAATGTTGCAGAGAGGAGAAATGAAACCATACTGCTCCCAAAAAACCAGGTGAAAGAAGGAACAAAGGTTGGCGATCAGTTATCTGTTTTCGTCTATAAGGATTCAGAGGACCGACCAATTGCAACGCTTTTACTACCAAGCATTCAACTAGATGAGATTGCCGTTTTACGCGTTAAGGAAATCACCACAATCGGTGCCTTCCTAGACTGGGGCATTCCAAAAGATCTACTTCTCCCATTCAAAGAACAAACCAGAGAGCTTAGAGAGGGTGAGAATGTCTTAGTTAGTCTCTACATCGATAAATCCAAACGCTTATGCGCAACTATGAAGATTTATGAGAAGCTATCAACAGACCATTCTTACCATAAGGATGATAAAGTGACAGGTATTGTCTATGATATTTTGCCTGCCTTCGGTGCCTTTGTAGCCGTGGATAATAAGTATTCCGCTTTGATTCCTAACAAGGAGCTTCATGCACCTTTACTACCTGGTACTATCATTACTGCTCGCGTTACGGTGGTACAAGCAGACGGTAAGCTTGACCTAAGCCTCCGCGAAAAAACATACTTACAACTTGATGTGGATGCAGCTAATATCTATTCCAAGCTAATCGCAAACAATGGTTTTCTACCATACCATGACAAGTCTGACCCTCACGCAATAAAACAAGAATTTAACTTAAGCAAAAATGCATTTAAAAACGCTATCGGCCATCTCTGGAAAGAAAAAAAGATTTCTATAGAGCCTGATGGGATTCGGATCGTGAAGGAATAACTATTTAGTTTATTGATATTCAAAGGTATTTCCTATGAAACATAAAATAGCAAGCTCAACAGAGCTTGCTATTTTCAACGTTTTATATTGCATAGGCTAGAATTAATTATTATTGTCAAGAAAGCGCATCCTAGGATTATCCTTTGTATTCTTAGGTTGTTGTATTGGTGCAACCGGTTTCTCATATGCATTGTTTAATGTGTTTGCTAATTTATCCTTACATTGTGGGCAGAAACGGCCAGTTCGTACCATAGCACCACAATTTTCACAATTAAGTCCAACAACTGAATCTTCAGAGAAACACAGGCGTTCCTCACGTACCCATTTCTTTAGCTGTTGAACACTAACATCGTTATCTTCTGAAACCTGTTGAATTGATGCTGATGGGTTATCATAGATATACTGCTTCACAACTGAGAACTTTTCATCTAGTTCCTTCATACAAGATGGGCATAGTTGTGTGCCTCCAAGATAATTAAATAAACGTCCACATCCTCTACAATTTCTTACATCCATATTTCACTCCTCCTTAATACCCTTTTCCTATGCATACTGTTATGAAAAAGACCTTAGCGCAACCTACTCTTAACAAAGTCCTTGTACATGCTTCTATCGTACTTCCAGTTGTATAGATATCGTCAACAAGCAAGATTTTCTTCCCCATAAGACCATCTGGATAAGGTATGCTTTCCAGATCTACTTCAAATGCTTTCTCTAAATTATGCAACCTTTCTTTATCATCCAAACTTTTCTGTGGTCGTGTATACTTTGTACGACACAAGATTTTAGTATATACAGGAATCTTTAGAAAATCTGCAATACCCTGAGCTAGTAACTCAGCTTGATTAAATCCTCGTACTCTCTGCTTTCTTGGATGCAGGGGCACTGGTAAAATCAGATCAAGAGAAAGCTTATGTAATTTATCTCCGGTATGCCGAATTAGTTGCTCTATATAGAAATCAGCATACTCTTGTTTCCCTTGAAACTTAAAATCTAAGAGAGATTTCTTAATCTTCCCCTCATAAACATAGATAGCGAAACCTCTCTCATAATGATGTTTCTGTCGAACGCAATCATAACAATATTCCTGCTCTTGTTCTACAATTGCTTTACTACACTTCTTACAAGATGGCTCCTCAATGGGAGTCAACTTGCTCACACAAGTATAACAAGCCTTTCTATCTTTCGGTACAACAACTTCCTGGCACAAAGGACATCTTCTTGGAAATAAAATGTCTACTATCGCTTCACGAACCTTTGCCATACCATCACCAAATTAAGAAAATAATTGAGAAGGATATTGACCCTGATCAATTAAGTTATTAATAGATTCTACAACGGATTCTTTATCCTCTTTATAAGTTACACCAAACCATTTATCATTGGTCTTTAAAACTTTAACCGTTGCCTTATCAGCAAGTACCATCTTTCCAACCACTTCTGGTAATAGGTATTCTGCTTTGATGTCGCCTTCCTTCACCTTTTCTAAGAACCCTTGGAATCCTGTTTCTAACTCCTCTAAGAGGTTAGGTGTGAAGCCCCACATATTCATAGAAACAGAAGAATCTAACGGAATTGTAACCGAATTACCCTCTGCATCTTTTCCAGCTGCTACATCTCCACGTCTCTCAATCCCAAATGTTTCAACTACATTCGCAAGATAACCTTGTTCATCTACCTGGCATACACCACGGGTAACTACCCCATTATCGCTAAGTGTATTCCCAAGAACAAAGCCAGCCATGGAGTAAGTATTCTTTGTGGTATCAACCGACTTTAGAAATTCATTTACCTTAGCAAATGCTTCTTTTCCATAATAATCATCTGCATTAATAACTGCAAATGGCTCCTTAACAATTCCCTTACAACATAAGACTGCTTGTCCAGTCCCCCAAGGCTTTGTACGATCTGCTGGTTTTTCAAATCCAGCTGGAAGCTTATCAAGTTCTTGATAAACATATTCCACTTCAATTTGCTTTTCAATACGATTGCCTATGATTTCTTTGAAGTCCTTCTCTAAATCATGACGAATAATGAATACGACTTTATCAAATCCTGCTTGAATCGCATCATAGATCGAATAATCCATAATAATTTCTCCGCTAGGCCCAACCTTCTCTAATTGTTTGATTCCACCACCGTATCTACTTCCAATTCCCGCAGCCATAATAACTAAAGCTGTTTTGTTCATAAGAACTACCCCCTAAGATAATAATAATTTACTGTTGTTTATCCATCTATCGTACACTCACAAGAATCATTTATAGATTCTTGGATTCTGTATAGTATTCTTAATCTTCTTTTAATTATACAACATATGATAATTATATGCACGCATTTTTTCGTTCTGTTATCCTTTCACACAAACCAGAATACCTCTTCATCTCGCTCACATTTTCAATCATATTTTGTACCATGGTATCACTTCCTACAATGGTCACACATTGCTTGGCACGGGTAACTGCTGTATAAAGAAGATTTCGGTTGAATAACATTCTTGGTCCACTTAAGATCGGCATTACAATTGCAGGATACTCACTACCTTGAGACTTGTGAATCGTAACTGCATAAGCAAGTTCTAGCTCCTCTAATTGTGAGAAAGAATACTCAACCAAGCGACCTTCATCAAACTCAACGGTAACTTGCTCAGCAAACAGATTAATCTCCCGAATCACACCCATATCTCCATTAAATACACCGGTACCACTATCGATTGTAATACCATATCGACTTTTAGTTTCCCAATTCAGCTGATAATTATTCTTAATCTGCATTACCTTGTCACCTTCTCTAAACACCCCTCCCATATATTCCTTCTCTTTTTTCTTATCCTCTGGCGGATTTAGATATCTTTGAAGAACCTGGTTTAGTCGTTCTACTCCTAATTCGCCTTTACGCATTGGAGTAAGCACTTGTATATCATATACCGAAGCATTCACATACTTTGGCATCTTATCACGTACAAGTTGAATAATAACGTTCATAATAACATTCACATCTTCCCGCTTTAGTAGGAAGAAATCCTTACTCTTATTATCCAATCGGATCTGTTCCCCAGAGTTAATCTTATGTGCATTCACTATAATATCACTTTCCGACGCCTGCCGGAAAATCTTCGTAAGTTTAACCACTGGAAATGCCTTAGAATCAATCATATCCCGCAACACATTACCCGGTCCTACGCTAGGGAGCTGATTTACGTCACCTACCAAGATCACACGGGTTCCTACTGTAATTGCTTTTAATAAAGAATGCATCAAGACGATATCAACCATAGACATTTCGTCCACAATAATTACATCAGTTTCTAGCGGATTTCCTTCATTCCGCTCAAACATCATTCTACCATCGTTATCTTCCATCCCCTTGCTAATTTCTAGCATTCGATGAATGGTACTAGCCTCATAGCCTGTGGTTTCCTTCATACGTTTCGCTGCACGACCTGTAGGTGCAGCCAGTAACATATTCATCCCCTCTGCTTCAAAGAAACGAAGGATGGTATTAATAGTTGTAGTCTTACCCGTACCTGGCCCACCGGTAATGATCAATAACCCATGTCGTACTGCTTCTGAAACTGCTAACTTTTGCATCTCATCCAGCTCTATATTTGACTCTTTCTCAATATTAGCTAGCCTAGTAGCTATCTGAGTTTCCGTAATGTCATAGGTAATATTCAAATCATGAAGCATCGAAGCCGTATTAAGCTCCATGTAATAATAGATACTACTATAAACTTGCGGCTCACCTTCTGATTCTTTGATCACTATCTTCTTTTCAAATGCTAGTCCGATCAGATGACGCTCCACTGTCTCGGCTTCTACCAGTAAGATCTCGCTAGTCTTTCCTATCAGTACATTCTTAGGTAGATAGACATGCCCGTTGTTTGCTGCCTGTAATAAGGCATACATGATCCCGGCCCGGACACGGTAGTCCGCATCAGAACGAATTCCCACCTTGCTGGCGATTTCATCAGCAATCTTAAAGCCAACACCATTAATATCCTCAGCAAGACGATATGGATTTTCCTGAATAATCGAGTACATTCTCTCCCCATACTGGTTAAAGATCTTCACAGCAAGATTCAGTGAGATTCCATACTTTTGCAAGAACAACATGGCATTTCGAAGTTCCCGTTTCTCAGCGAACTGCTGGTAGATCTCTCTTGCCATCTTTTCACTAATCCCCTTTACTTCCGCTAATCGTTCAGGCTCATTCTCAATCACATGGAATGTATTCTCTTTAAATTTTCTAACAATTCGAGCCGCTAGTGCAGACTTTACACCCTTGATTGCTCCAGAGCCCAAATATCGTTCCATCGATAATAAGTCTTCTGGTTCTTTCATCTCATAAGTTTGCACGTTGAATTGAGACCCATACATCTTATGCTCTGTGTAGCTTCCAGTTAGTGCAAGATATTCTCCCTCATTGATAAAAGAAAAGGTTCCCACACAGGTAATCTCATCCTCATCATTTGTCAACGTCATTACCGTATAACCGTTCTCTAGATTTCGATATACAATTCGTTCAACGTAACCTTCCAGTTGCTCTGCCATAACTCTCCTTTATAATTGCCTTGCGCCGTAGGAATTTCCTATCTATCAATAAACAAGGGTGTGCGATTACCCGCAACACCCTCAACAATCCTATCTGTTTCTTTTCATTGCTTCATATAACTGCTGAGCTATTCCAAGTTCACCAGTTTCAGCAATGTCCTCAGCATACTTTTCATAGAGCATATCACCAAAGTAAGACATATACTCGCCCTGATCATCTTCGCTCTTCGCCACAGCTTCTTTTACCTGTTTCATCACTTGCTGAACCAGATAACTTTCAAAGCTCTTGCAGGCATCCATCATCTCTTCATCTGAAGCACTTTCTAAGTTAGAAGCTAACTTTGCTTCTAATTCATTCTCTACTTTGGATGTTTTAGATGTAGTCGTTGCTTGTGCTGCAGCCGTGTAAAAATTAGCCCCACTTCCAACAGAAATACCCATATGTCTACCTCTTTCTATTAACGATTCCTATAAATTGAATCATAGCTGTTAAGATACGTTAACGTCTTAGATTATTTGCCTGTTGCAACATCTCATCCACTGCGGTAATCGTTTTAGAATTCATCTCATAAGCTCTCTGAGCTACAATCAGATTCACAATCTCGTTAGCGGTATCAACATTGGATCCTTCTAAGTAACCAGAACGAACTTTACTGATTTTTACTGCTGCATCCTGAGCTTCTACCCTTGGTTCTCCAGAAGCTGCTGTTGCATAATATAAACTACCACCGGCTTTTTCCAAGCCTGCTGGGTTATTAAACTGTGTTAATCCTATTCTTACTCCAGTTGCTTGTAATACATTCTTATCGTCTGGATACATAAAATTACCGTATTCATCCATTTTTACTTTGCTTACATCCACTGTATCTGGAAATACAATTCTTTGTCCATTAGAGTCTAATACCGGGTAACCATCCGTATTCGCCAAGGTTACTCCATCAGTACCAATAGCAAGACGAAACGCACCATTTCTAGTATAAGCTGTTTCACCACTTGCATCCTGAACCATAAACATACCATTACCTTCTACTGCAAGGTCCCAATCATTGCTACTTTCTTGCAAGGTACCCTGGGTAAAGATAGAAACAATTCCAGTAGTACGAACACCAGACCCAACCTGTGCAACTACCGGCTTTGGATTTCCTTCGCTGTCTGTGGTCTTAGTTTGTATCTTCTGATAAAGTAAGGAAGAAAATTGAGTCTGTTCCTTCTTATATCCCGCAGTATTTACATTGGCAAAATTGTTTGATATTGTATCAAGATTATTCTGCTGAGATATCATACCTGATGCCCCAGTCCAAAGTGCTCTCATCATAAGTTCTCCCTCCTAGGATAGGTCATTAAAGTTTGCCAATGGAATTTGCAGCTAAGTCAAGGGTTCCATCAATGGATTGAATTACCTTTTGATTTGCTTCATATGCACGGGTAATTGAAATTAGATTCACCATCTCACTTACAACATTCACATTCGATTGTTCTGTAAAGCCTTGTCTTACCAGAGAAGTTGCATCCTTCTCAATGGCACCTTCCTCAGCCGTATACATTGTTTCACCATATTTCTTTAAGAAATTATAGTCTTCAAAGTCATTTACCACTAATTTATCAACTAATGCACCGTCTGCATAAACAGAACCATCCACATCAATAACAATCTGAGCAGCATCCGTAGGAACCTGAAGATTTCCACTCTCACTTACAAGATGATTTCCATTCACATCCACCACAAAGCCTTCTTTGTCCATAAGCAGCTGAGCAGCTCTTGTATAGCAATAGCTTTCCTCACCATTCTTATTCGTGACAGCAATCTTGAAGAAGCCATCGCCTTCTAATGCTAAATCAAACGTGTTACCAGTTTCTCTTAAGGATCCCTGACCATAGTTCGTATATACTTCACCTATTTTAACGCCCAAAGGCATACTTCCAATAACACGATTCCCCATGTTTTCAGAAGTATCACGAATCTTTATCGTTAACATATCATCGAAGGACTGATTCGTCACTCCCTCTTTCTTAAATCCAACTGTTGCTGAATTGGCAAGATTATTCGATATAATGTCTAGTCTTTTTTGTTCATTTGCCATTCCTGTCCAGGCAGTATATAAGCCTCTAACCATACCTTGCTCCTTTCATCTGCAACCGTATCATCAATCAGTTCCTCCCAACAATGCTAAAAAGGATTATCTGGATAGTTACTGATTATTTATCCCTCTTACCACTCAAAAATTCTACGAATTTTCCAGTACCAATCGCTACTGCGGTCATAGGATCTTCTGCGGTCATTGTTGTAATTCCTGTCTTCTCTTCGATTAATTCCTCTAAACCATATAACAAGCAGCCACCACCGGTTAATACGATACCCCGGTCTGCAATATCTGCTGCCAATTCAGGTGGAGTCTTTTCCAAAACGGAGTGGACAGCTTCTACAATCTGAGATGTTGTCTCACGAAGTGCTTCTTCTGTTTCTTCACTAGTAACGGAAATCGTCTTAGGAAGACCAGTAACCAGATTACGTCCACGTACATCCATGGCGATTACTTCTGGTCTACGGTAAGCAGATCCAATCTTTATTTTAATGTCTTCTGCAGTTCTTTCACCAATCAACAGATTATGCTTTTTACGCATATAACGAACGATCGCTTCATCAAAATCATCTCCAGCAATCTTAATGGAAGTAGATACAACGGTTCCACCAAGCGATATTACAGCGATATCAGAAGTACCACCACCGATATCAACAATCATATTTCCACAAGGTCTGGAGATATCAATACCTGCACCAATTGCAGCTGCAATCGGTTCCTCGATAATTGCAACTTCTCTTGCACCAGCCTGATAAGTTGCATCCTCTACTGCTTTTTTCTCAACTTCTGTTACACCGCTAGGTACACATACGCTAATCATCGGTTTACGAAAACGTTGTTTACCAACAGCCTTTTGTATAAAGTACTTTAACATCTTCTCAGTTACTGTATAATCAGAAATAACGCCCTGTCTTAATGGACGTACAGCAACAATATTACCTGGAGTTCTACCAAGCATCAAACGAGCTTCTTCACCAATGGCTTTAATCTTATTGGTATCACGATCAAATGCCACAACTGATGGCTCTTTTAATACAACTCCTTTTCCTTTTATATATACTAAGACGCTCGCTGTTCCCAAATCAATTCCGATGTCGCTTCCTAACATTGTAATTCTCCTTTCAAAAAACCCTAAAAAGTTAATAGTCTATTTCGTTTGTACGATAACGGGAACGTCCCTTGCTCCTATTTATATGTTACCGAAACAATCTATATTCGATACTATCAAGTCTAAACATATTCTCCTATATTATAAACGTCTTTACAGAAATTTTCAAAGGAAATTTTCAAAACTTTTCCTTAAAAGTGGCAATTTTATCTTATACGACATATTAATACAATTTTCTACTAGAGATTTGTAAGATCAATGCTTAAAATTCCACATACAAGCCCCTGGTAGCCGAATTAACTGATTCGATTATATCACTTCCCCGGCCATATTTACTAGCACCTAAATGTACCAATAAGTCTTACAAGCCTATCATATATATCGGCAAGAAAATTTATTACTTTAGTTTTGAATTATATCATGTTATGATAGGTTAGTAATTTATATAGCAGTTATAGAAGATAAATTCCAAGGAGGACATATGTTTCCTTTTCTAAAAATGAATAACTCACAACACAAGACCCCAGCAGAACTCGAAGCATCCCGAATTGCCAAATTCCATGCACTGATGAAAGCAAAGCTACTAGGTAATATCTTATTATTGATTTACGTACTAATAACCACTTTGCTCTCTGTAAAAAGTTATCCTCCATTATATATCTTGGCAGCGCATAATTTATTTCCACTCTTCATTCAACAAATTATCCGCCCTAGACAGGATGAAAAGCCAATGTTATTACCACTCTTTGCACTGAAATATAAGTATTCAAACATAAAGTATCAAAGCAATGTAATGTCCTTTCTATGTACCTGCTTCTTTTTATTCTTATGGCAGCAATCAGAACTAAGAAACTCTCTCAATAATAATTTACATTCCCTGATACCAACCTTTATTCTCTTTTTGATCGTGATTTATCGTTTCGGTGGAATTGTGTACTATAAGAAAAAGTTTGACCACATGCTCACCTATAGTTCCTATTAACTCCTAATATATTCAATAGGAAATGCGGAGCAATTTCCTATTAAAAAAAGGTCTGGTGACAACACATAGTTGACATCAGACCTTACTCTATCATTATACATAAAAGGACTTTTTGCATCAAAATCTTATAAATTATTTAAAACTTTATATAATAAGCGATAAAGTGTCATTGCCTCTTCTGCTTCAATATTAATACACTTACCCATCCGTTCAGGAATGATAATGGCTTTCTCTTTAAGCTTTTCTCCTTTATCAGTGATGACTACGGATAGATTTCTTTCATCCTCTGTAGACCTCTTCCTCGTTACATAGCCTTTACTCTCAAGCTTTTTAAGTACAGGAGTTAAAGTACCCGAATCCAAGTAAAGGTATTCACCTAGCGACTTCACATTCATCTCCTTACGCTCCCAAAGAACCATCATAGCTATATACTGAGTATAAGTGAGATCAAGTTCATCTAGCAACGGTTTATATTTGCGGACAATCTCCTTAGAGCAAGCATAGAGTGGGAAACATAATTGATTATCAATTTTTAAAGCATCGTATTTTTTATCATCATTCATCACAATACTCCTCACTTCTTGTATACAATCTAATTTACCACCTATCCTTATCTTTTTCAATCCTTGGTTCAGATTATCCTATATTGTACACAATAGCTTATCTTTATCTTATAATAACGCTTTCACCTTATCTTCAATTACGTCGATTTCTGTTGTTGGTTCAAAACGCTCAACCACATTTCCCTTTCGATCGATTAAAAACTTAGTGAAGTTCCACTTAATGTCAGGTGTATTAAAACTATTTGGATCATTTCTTTCTAACATACTGGTTAGAATTGCAGTCAATGGATGTTCTGGGGCAAACCCTTGAAATCCTTTTTGATTGATTAGATATTGAAACAATGGAGTTGCATGCTCACCGTTTACCTCAATTTTTGAAAAAATCGGGAAGGTAATACCAAATTTAGCGTCACAAAAACTTGCAATTTCAGCATCAGTACCTGGTGCTTGATTGCCAAATTGATTACATGGAAAATCTAAGATTACAAAACCCTGACTACTATATTTCTCATATAAGTCCTGTAACTTATCATATTGAGGAGTAAATCCACACTCTGTAGCAGAATTCATAATTAACAATACCTTACCCTGAAACTCACTTAAAGAAACCTTATTACCATCTTGATCCATTACGTTAAAATCATATACGCTCATAATTCAACCTCCATTAAATTAACTCTTTTAATTGCTTTTCAATCTTTGTAGCATCTGCTGTAGGAGCGAATCGTTCAACCACATTTCCCTTACGATCGACTAAGAACTTCGTAAAGTTCCATTTAATCCGACCTCCCATAAGCCCAGATTGTTGACTCTTTAAGTAGGTGAATAATGGTTCTGCATTACTTCCATTTACATTTACCTTAGCAAAGGTTTTAAAACTAACACCATACTTTAATTGACAAAAGGAAACAATCTCTGACTCCGTTCCAGGAGCTTGATTAGCAAATTGATTACAAGGAAAATCTAGAATCTCAAAACCCTGATATTGATACTTTTTATACAGTTCTTCTAATCCTTCATATTGAGGTGTAAATCCGCAGCCAGTAGCTGTATTTACTATTAGCAAAACTTTACCTTCGTATTCACTCATTCGTACAAGATTGCCGTTCGCATCTTTAACTTGATAATCATAGATGGACATCTGCTCCTCCTAACTTAGACTATTCAAAATCAGCACCATGCATAATTAATTAATTAATTAAAATTTAATTGTATGCAATGTTTATAAATACATTGTACACAATTAAATTTTAATTGTCAAGAGTAAATATACTTTTGAATTTAAGAAAAAGGTTGTGGTTTCAATAAATTAGCGAGACAGCCGAAGCTGTCTCGCTAATAAGTCTAACTTTTTGGGGTAACATCAAAGCTTTTCTGTCTTGTGGTCCTTCTTATTTATATCTTATTTAACACTTCTATAACAGTTTCTTCATTCCATGGTTTCACGATAAAACTCTTTGCACCATGAATTATAGCTTCCTTTACATGGTCTTTTTGCCCCATTGCTGAAATCATTACCACGGTTGCTTCTTTATTAACTTCACGTATCGCATTTAGCGCTTCAACACCATTCATATCAGGCATTGTGATATCCATAGTAACAATATCTGGCTTCAATTCACGATACATCTTTACGGCTTCAACGCCATTCACTGCCTCACCAACAACATTATAATCATTCTTCTCAAGAACATTTTTCAACGCTAGTCTCATAAAGGCAGAGTCATCGACTATTAGTACCCTCTTCATAATTTTATCTCCCTGTAATTAGCATTGCATAGCATTCTTTTGAATTAATTTACCAAATTCTATAAGAAAATTATACAAGCAACAGCATTTGCAGTCAAGCATTTTATCCTTGACTACTAGTATCAATCTTTCTCTTCTTCCTTACGCTTTATCTCACTGATACGAAATTTACTTTTTGGAAGTGTTGGTATACGAACTAGACTAACTCGTAAATCTTGCTTTGGAACTTCATACTCTATTTTATTTAACAAGAAGTCTAAGCTTACCTTCATCAGTTTCATAGTCACACCTTCACCAGGACATCGATGACTGCTAGCCACGTCTCCACCTCCCTGTGGAATGAAGGCATAAGAAGTATTGACACGATCTGCAAAATTTTCTGGACAGAAACGATTTGCCTTTTTCCAGTGCTTTTTATCGTGATTACTTCCATAGACATCTAGTAATACAAGCTCACCCTTTTGAAACTTTGTTTGCTTCCAAGTGAAGTCTCTCTTTACCTTCGCTCCAAGAAATGGTCCAAAAGGGTAGAATCTACGCACTTCTTGCAGAAACATCTCAATATAACTAAGATTTTTTGTTAACAACCTACTTCTCCACTTTGGATGATTATATAGAGCTAGCGCAGAAAAGGTAATATAAGTAGAGATAGCCACTATCGGACGGATGAGATTAATTAACTCAATCGCAGCCATCTGATCACTCAACGGCTGTCCGTATAAATCCTTATAAGAAGCAATTGCATGTAGAGCTGTTGCCTCCTTGGCAAGCCGATTACCACA
Source organism: Bacillota bacterium (assembly GCA_023428885.1). GTDB lineage: Bacteria > Bacillota > Clostridia > Lachnospirales > Lachnospiraceae > Lachnoclostridium. The sequence goes on along the minus strand of JAEYWQ010000389.1, from coordinate 5,698 downwards.
TCGCACCTGGTGAATTAAGTCAGTCAGCCATTTTTCTGTTCTCTGCCTTGCTCTCTTACCCTTCAAATATCTGGTCATTACTCCTCCAAAGGAGTCAACCATACTACTGAAATCCTTTGCCCTTTGTTTTACCTCAGCCTCAGTTAACACAACTCCAGCCCACTCACAAGCGGTTCTACATAAAACTTCATTGGCCTCATCAAAGAGGACAATTTCATCTGTAATTTCCCATACTTTAGCTACAGAATCCCAATGACTTTGCATTATCTTAGCAATCTTTTCTTCTTCTACAGGAGTAAGGATTGATAGAAATAACTGCTTTCTATGAAGATGAGCAGCTCCATCCATGGTTTGAATAGCCTGTTCTCCAAACAAGGTCTTCTGAATCCGTTTTGGGACGGCATTGGTTCTTTCAAACAATTCAGGATTATAAACCAGTCGAGCCGCATCCTCTCCAGTTAAACAGATTGCTTTCTTACCTAACAAACGAGTCTCAAAGATATCAGTATGGTATTTTTTCATTCTGTTGGAGATAAATTGATACCCTTCACTTAATAATGCCAATGTACTATCAAAATTCATTTTCTGATTTACTCCTAACTGATCTTTCATACGATACTTCCCTTCTATCAGAATATATGACCTATAATTCCCAATAAAATTTTTCATATACAAGTTATTTTAGAGTTTACCAATTTTGCAAGTGTGGATTAATGAGCACACTTTGTTCATCAATAGGAATTTCCATTGTACTCCCTATTGATGAATAGGCACTACGTTTCAAGATGCTCACGTTCGGGTATGGTATTGTCGCAAAAAACTGTGACGCCCGATCGGCACAGAACAAAGTGTGCTTACTGTCACACTTTGTTCATATTATCATATGTTAATAATGAAAACCAATCATAGAAAGAAACATTATGTATAATTATTATAGAAGGTTCCCTACAAGCAATCAGGTATTCGATCCAAGATATCCACAGAGTCGTCAGCAGCGCTCCCCTCAGTTTATGGATTATGGACCGAATCCATTTGTGGTTAATATTGAAGAAGTAACTGAACAAAATGAATTTTTTCGTACTACTTTATGGACAGGAAGTCACATGCAATTAACCCTTATGAGTATTCCTGTTGGAGAAGAAATAGGTCTAGAATTACACCCAGAAGTTGATCAATTTATACGGATTGAAGAAGGTGAAGGCTTGGTTAAGATGGGTGATAGAAAAGATAGACTTGATTTTATCTCCAAAGTATATGATGATTTTGCAATCATAATTCCAGCAGGTAAATGGCATAATCTAATAAATACAGGATATAAACCTTTAAAATTATATTCAATTTATGCACCACCACAACATCCTTTTGGAACGATCCATAAAAAAAAGGCTGATGCTACCGAGGAATAATCCAGGCAAAAAGGAAGCTTAAGTAGTCTCAACTAACTTAACAGTCTTAACTAACTTAAGCTTCCAATAATTTCTCAAACTCTTGTAATGGCATAGGCTTTTGATAATAGAACCCTTGTATCATATCGCAGGACTCCTCACGGAGAATCTCCTTTTGCTCCATTGTTTCGACACCCTCAGCAAGGACCTTCATATTCATTGATTTGGCATATGAGATAATATGAGTAACGATCGTGCGATCCTTATTCATATATTCTGACTCTTCATAGTCTCTAATTAATCCCTTATCAAGCTTTAAGATATGGATTGGTAACTCTTTTAATAAGTGTACCGCCAAAGCTCCCGCTCCGAAATTATCAATTGAAAGGATAAATCCTAAAACATGCAATTGTTTCATGGCATCTAATAATTCTTGCTTCATATCATAAACAGCAGTCTCAGGGAATTCAAATTCAATCAATTCATGCGGAACCTGATGTTGATCTACAATATCCAATATCTCCTGTACAAATAAGTGATTCGCCAGATGTTTTACAGATAAATTGATACTAACTGGAACCGCCTGTTTCCTTTCTTGAATCCAACCCCGGATCATGTCACATACGGACTCAAGAACAAAATAGTCAATTTGTGTTATCATTTCCGTTTCTTCAAGAAGTGGTAAAAAAACATTCGGAGATAATAGCCCATAGGTTTCATGATTCCATCGTACTAAGGCCTCTGCACCTGCAATCTTCTCCGATTCCAAGCGATACTTTGGCTGTAGATAAACATAAAATTGTTTTTCTTCAAGTGCCTCTTTTGCATCATTCACTATTAGATCACTGTTTTTATAAGCAGCTTTACTACTTTGATAAAAGTTTATGCTAGCAATGGAATTAACTCCAGAATGTTTCCGTGCCTTCCTAGCACGAGCAATAACCTTATCAATATCCGTCTCCCGACCAACTAGACATACTCCGCTGTGAAAAGTAATGTTACAAAAGTTGTTCTCTGTGATCGGAATATCTCCTGCATACTTAAACATCCTCGTTAAACGCTGTCTAAACTTTATCTCATCATCATATTTTAATAACATACCAAATAAATCATCATGAACACGAGCTAGCGTTTCATCCTCTTTAATCCACCCCTTCAAACCATCAGCTAATGTCTTTAATAGGCAATCGCAGTAACTCTTACTAGACAGCTCGGAAATTAAATTATATTTATCAATAGAAAATGAAACATAAGCATATATGTTTTTCTCTGCATTAATCAGCTGTTGAGCACGTAACTTATGTACCAAGTAATGTGATAATCCAGTTACAGGGTCTGGCTTCCCTTTTTTACTCATGCGACGATAAAAAGTCCTTTTTTTATATACACTATAAATTAATCCAAATAAAATCGATATGCTAGCCAATATAACAATAGCAAGCACAATTCGCCAGATTCCAACAATTTCATCATCAATCACCGAAGCAGGAACAAGGCTAATTACATATCCATTCTCAATAACTTCTGCTATATGAACAGCAAAATAATAACTCTCACCCGACAACAACTTATGTTTCTCTACTAATCCATTGTTTTCCTGCAATTGGATACGATAAGCTACTGTTTCTTTATCTTGTAGAACAATACTTAGATTATTGCTATTCCTCTTCGCTATTTCTTTTGCTCGATCTCCATATGCATCAACTATATTCCCAGAATCATCCATGAGAAAGCTATAAATTTGACCTTCAAACTCATTTGTGTTCTGCTTCCATGTTCCTCCTTGATCAAGCTCAGTTACTTGAGTTTGATTATAAGCCAAAAGATTGTCTTCTGCTTCTGATAGCAGAAGCCCTTTAATTGAAAATAAAAAGAACAAGACCGCAAAAATACTAAGTGCAACGATTAGCACCATATGAAGTAGTATTTTTTTACGATACCGTTCCCTTTTCATAGATAGTTTATTACCTCACGAACATTCTATTTTATCCTTCTTTCGTTCATTATAGCATGATACTAAAGGGAATCGCAACCACTAAATAGAGAAACAAAGTGTGCCACTCACACTCTTGCGAGTTCATAGGAGCTTCTGAGTAAGAACTAAAAAAAGATCACAAGCTCATTTGAGCTTGTGATCTTAATAATACTATAATATCAAGTTATGATTAAGCAATAATTGTAGCAACCTTACCTGAACCTACAGTACGTCCACCTTCACGAATAGCGAATCCAAGACCCTGCTCCATAGCGATTGGGTGAATTAATTCGATAGACATTTCGATGTTATCGCCAGGCATACACATCTCTACGCCTTCTGGTAAGTTACAAACGCCAGTTACGTCAGTTGTTCTGAAATAGAACTGTGGTCTATAGTTATTGAAGAAAGGAGTATGACGTCCACCTTCGTCTTTAGTTAATACGTAAACCTGAGCTGTGAATTTCTTGTGGCACTTGATGCTGCCTGGTTTACAAAGAACCTGTCCTCTTTCGATTTCTGTTCTCTGAACACCACGTAATAAAGCACCGATGTTATCACCAGCCTGAGCCTCATCAAGAAGTTTACGGAACATTTCGATACCAGTAACAACAACTTTACGAGTCTCTTCTTTAATACCAACGATTTCAACTTCTTCAGATACATGAAGAACACCACGCTCAACACGACCTGTAGCAACTGTACCACGTCCAGTGATAGAGAATACGTCCTCTATTGGCATTAAGAAAGGCTTGTCTGTCTCTCTCTGTGGATCTGGAATCCAGCTATCAACTGCATCAAATAATTCAAGGATCTTATCACCCCATGAGCTGCTTGGATCTTCAAGAGCTCTAAGAGCGGAACCCTGGATGATTGGAGTATCATCTCCTGGGAATTCATACTCTGTTAATAAGTCTCTGATTTCCATCTCTACTAATTCAAGTAATTCTGGATCATCAACCATATCACACTTGTTCATGAATACTACGATATAAGGTACACCTACCTGACGGGAAAGTAAGATGTGCTCTTTAGTCTGAGCCATAACACCATCAGTTGCAGCAACTACAAGGATAGCGCCGTCCATCTGAGCAGCACCAGTGATCATGTTCTTTACATAGTCAGCATGGCCTGGGCAGTCAACGTGTGCATAGTGACGAGCTTTTGATTCATACTCAACGTGTGCAGTAGAAATTGTGATTCCTCTTGCCTTCTCCTCTGGAGCCTTATCGATCTGATCGAAAGCAACTGCAGCACCAGTACCTAATCTTTCATGAAGTGTCTTAGTGATAGCAGCTGTTAAAGTTGTTTTACCATGATCTACGTGACCGATGGTACCGATATTACAATGTGGTTTGTTTCTTTCAAACTTAGCTTTACCCATTTTGAAACGTCCTCCTTAAATTCCGCTTAAAGCGTATTATAATTTTATTTTTCCACCCACATGCTGACACAAATGGGTATTTTAGCCTTCTGCACAGCAGAAATAGCACTCTATAAGCCTAATTATATTTCATTAGTAAAATATTTTCAAGCAAAATATGCACCACGGCTTATATTTCATGTTACCGCTCAGCCATAAGACTTCACGGTAACACTATGCACACAACGTACACAAAAACTATACCACTTATTACTTACCTTTGTTGCTAAGAACTTTCTCTTGAACACTCTTAGGAACTTGCTCGTAAGTGGAGAAGAACATAGAATAAGCACCACGACCCTGAGTCTTAGAACGAAGTGTTGTGGAATATCCAAACATTTCTGCTAGAGGCACGAAACCGCGGATTAACTTAGTACCATTAACGTCTTCTGTACCTTCGATACGACCACGACGGGAGGAGATATCACCGATAACATCACCCATGTAATCATCTGGAACAGTAACTTCAACTCTCATGATAGGCTCAAGAAGAACTGGAGCTGCTTTGTGCATCGCATCCTTGAATGCCATAGAACCAGCAATCTTAAATGCCATTTCGTTGGAATCGACTTCATGGTAAGAACCATCATAACAGTTAGCACTAATACCAAGAACAGGGAAACCACCGAGAACACCACACTTCATTGCTTCTTCGATACCTGCCTGAACTGCTGGGATATATTCCTTAGGAATAGCACCACCAACAACGGAGTTTGTAAATTCGAAAATCTTTTCGCCGTTAACGTCCATAGGAGCAAACTTAACCTTACAATGACCGTATTGACCACGACCACCGGACTGTTTAGCATACTTACTGTCGATATCAACTTCTTTTGTGATACCTTCTTTGTAAGCAACCTGTGGAGCACCAACGTTTGCTTATACTTTGAATTCACGAAGTAGACGGTCAACAAT
>JAEYWQ010000331.1 GCA_023428885.1 Bacillota bacterium | reverse complement strand
AGTTAGCAGAATATGTTCCAATCCTTTGTGAGAAGTTTGAGATTAAGAGAAGCGATGTAACTTTAGTAAACATTGATGGCTTAAGCAGACCAATTCCAAACTTGACAGAAAAATTATCTGATAAAGTAACAAAGCGTCTAAATAAGATGGGTGTATCACTTACCTTGAATGCATTAGTAACAGGAATTGGTAAGGATTTCATTGAATATAAAGTGAATGATAGAATTGAGAAACACAGTGTTGGAACAGTAATTTGGGCTGCTGGTATTCAAAGCGCTGATATTACAAGCAAAGCTGGTAATTCTCTTGAAACACAACGTGGAGGACGTATCGCGGTTGATCAATACCTTCGTACCACGAAGAGAGAAGAAGTGTATTGTATCGGGGATAACATGTATTTCGTTGCTGAAGGTGAAGAACGCCCGGTTCCACAGATGGTGGAAAATTGTGAACAAAGTTCAGCAACTTGTGCTCATAATATTACGACAGCAATTACAGGCAAAGGTGAGATGGAAGTATATAAACCATCCTTCCATGGTGTAATGGTATGTATTGGTGGTCGTTATGGTGTTGCTCATGTTGGTTTACCAAATCATTTCTTTAGTTTGCCATCATTTTTAGCAATGTTTGCGAAGCATTTTATTAATATTATCTATTTTGTTCAGGTTCTTGGATGGAATAAGATATTTAGTTATATGAAACATGAATTCTTCACTATTCGTAACCGTAGAAGTTTTGTTGGTGGACATTTCTCCAATAGAACACCTAGCTTTTTATTGGTACCACTAAGAGTTTGGCTTGGTGCAGTTTGGGTATTTGAAGGAGTTATGAAGATTGTAGAAGGTTGGTTTAAGAGTCCGAAACTACAAGATTTCTTTGGTTTTGCGGATGCATGGTATAACAGCATCTTAAATGGTGGTTCAGCAGGTGGTGCAACTGATGCAATCTCTTCCGCAACAAGTGCTGCTGTTGAAACTGGTATTAAGACTATGTCCTTCGTTTCTAAGACAGGTCATGTTTTAGCAGATGCAACCTCTGGAGCTTCAGCTGTGGCTGGAGAAGCAGTAGAGGGTGTTGCAAGTGCAATCGGCCATGTTATTATGAACTTTGATTTCTTAGGATTATTTAAATTAATTTTTGTGAGTGGAAAAGAGTTGGCTGATTCAGCAATCGCTGATTTTGCCTTTAAATTAGACATTCCATTAATGAACTGGTTTGTAGATAAAGTAGTTCTTTCAAGTGATACAATGCAGATGATCATGCAGATTTTCATCGTAGTTGCAGAAATCTTAATTGGTTTAGCTTTAATTGGAGGTTTATTTACAACTCCTGCAGCAGCTTTTTCATTAGTATTACAATTTATGTTTGTTTGCACTACTGGTTTATATTTAAGTTCATTCTGGATGATTTTTGCTGGAATCGCAGTATTAATTGCAGCGGGTAGAAGCTTAGGTCTCGATTATTATGCAATGCCTGCTTTGAAAAAACAATGGAAAAAACTACCACTGATAAGGAAGCTGTATATTTATAATGACTAATAATATGATTATACGTAATAATGTAGAAGTATTAACCTATGAGGATGCCATTAACCAAGTAAAAAAGGTTGTGGATCGTTCCTTAACAAAGTCGCCATTGCTTATCCGAGAATATCTGTCGCATTTGTCCTTATCTCAAGGCAAGTTTATCAGGGCAGTATCGGTAATCGTTAGTGCACAAGATAATGAGGGGATGGTAGATCCCAATGCAGTGAATATAGCTGCAGCGATTGAGATTATCCACCTAGCCTCCTTAGTGCATGATGATGTGATTGATAATGCCAAACTACGCAGAGGGAAAGCTACGTTACAAGAAAAGTACGGTAAGAAAACAGCGGTTATTTGTGGTGACTATCTTCTAAGTCTGGCATTAAGAATGATTTCAGACATTTCAAATAAGAAAAATTACTTAGAGCTGGAACTTCCTGATTACATCGGGAAGCTCTGCCTAGGAGAATTAAATCAGTATATCAATAATAATAATGTAAACCTATCGATTTTCAAGTATTTAAAGATTATATCAGGTAAAACAGCAGCATTATTTGAAGCTTCCTTCTTTGCAGGTGCTGTAATGGCTAATTGTAGTGAAAAGGAAACTATAAAGTATAAGCAGTTTGGTTATTATATCGGTATGATTTTTCAGTTATCAGATGACTGTATTGATTTTGATACCACGGTGGAACAAGCAAATAAGCCGGTTCAATCCGATTACGAGCAAGGGGTTATTACCTTACCACTGATTCATGCTTTTATGCAAAATAAGAAATTTAAAGAAAAAGCATTGGAAGATGGAATCACAAGGGAAGAAATTAATGCAGAAGTAAACAAGACAGAGGGACTTAGCTTTACAAAGCTTATGATTCAAAAGTATTATAAGAAAGCCATGAAACGATTGGATGAGCTAACTCTTTGTGAGGATAAAAAAGAAAAGATGGTTTCTATATTGAATAAGGCTGCTCGAATGACTCCAGCAAAGTAACATTTTGAGGGCAGAATAGTAACTATATCATGTCTAGATAGGATGGTATCAATTTTGTTAAGCAGATTCTTACAATATACTGAAATTAAAACAAAGATAACAAGTTTATTCGCTTTTGCTGCTACAGTCGCATTTTTATTGTATCATGAGCAAGCAATAAACTGGAAGCTTACTTTGATTTTCTTTAGCGCCATGTTTTTGTTTGATTTAACTACAACAGCAATCAATAATTACATTGATTCTAAGACCAATGATCAGATTCTAGAATTTAAGCGTAAACAGGCATTAATCATTATATACTGTTTATTTATCAGTAGTGCTGCATTAGGATTATATTTAGCTTATTTGACCGATATTGTAGTACTAATTGCAGGTGGTATTTGTTTTCTATGTGGTGTATTTTATACGTTTGGACCACTTCCGATTTCCAGGCAACCGTTTGGTGAAGTGTTCTCTGGCTTCTTTTATGGTCTTATGATACCGTTTATCCTAATGTATATTAATATGCCAGAAGGTACGTTTTTAACTTATGAACTAAGTCTAGAATCGATTGCCTTCAAACTTCAAGTTGTTCCATTCTTAAAGTTATTCTTATTTGCAGTAACGCCGTTTTGTGCAACTGCTAATATTATGTTAGCTAATAACATTTGTGATTTAGAGAAGGATATTGCTGTAAAAAGACATACATTACCTTACTATATTGGTGAAAAATCACTTGCATTATTTGCAGGCTTATATTATCTCACCTATATATCAACTATAGTTATGGTAGTATTAAAAATGTTGTCGCCTATATGTTTACTTTCTTTACTATCCATTGTGTTTGTACAAAAAAACATTCGTGTGTTTTTTAATAAGCAGGAAAAAGCAGTAACCTTTATATGTTCCATTAAGAATTTTATCATTATTATGGGAACAAATACCCTTTTAATTTTACTAAGTGCCTTATTGGTTTAACGTTGTATCGATAAAGGTTGTTATCCTACACGATTGTATAGGCGGATGAAGTTTGTGCTCTGGACGAAACGTTCAGTTTACAATAAAAATTACGTTTTAGGAGGAAAATTATGAGAAAATTATTAACAGGCGTATTAAGCCTAACTTTAGTAGCAACTATGTTTACTGCATGTGGTAAAACAGAAGATAAGGCTACTAGCGCAGCTGCAGCTGCTAAGACAGGTCTTGCAGTTATCACATCCGTTGGAAAATCAACACCTGCAGGTGAAGCAGAAGGCCTTGCACAGGTTGACTCTACTGTAGTTGCAGTATTAGTTGGTGCTGATGGTAAAATCTTAGCTTGTGATATTGATGCTTCCCAAGCAAAGATCAAATTTTCAAAAGAAGGTAAGTTAGTAACTGATATCGCAACTACATTCAAATCCAAACAAGAACTTAAAACTGATTATGGTATGGGTTCTAAATCAGGAATCGGTAAAGAGTGGAATGAACAAGCTGATGCATTCGCTGCATATGTAGTTGGAAAAACAGTTGATGAAGTTAAAGGTATTGCTTTAAATGAAGGCGCTCCAGCTGATGCAGATCTTACTTCTTCAGTAACAATTCATGTAACTGATTATATCGCTGCTATTGAAAAAGCTGTTGCTAATGCACAGGATTTAGGCGCTAAAAGTACAGATAAACTTGGCTTAGGTGTATCTACAGATATGAGTAAGTCAAAAGATGCAGCTGCTGATGCCGCTGGTGTTGCTCAGGCATATTCTTTCTATTCTGCAGTTACAACTAATGCAGATGGTAAAATCACTAGCTGTGTTATCGATGCTTCCCAAGGTACAGTAAACTTTGACGCTACAGGAGCAATCTCAACAGATTTGACAGTAGCTCAAAAGTCTAAGCAGGAATTAAAAGAAGAATATGGAATGAAAAAAGCTTCTGGAATCCAAAAAGAATGGTATGAACAAGCTAATGCATTCGCTTCCTATGTAACTGGTAAAACTCTTGATGATGTTAAGGGAATCGCAGTTTCTGCTGATGGTGTAGCTACTGATGCTGACTTAGTTAGCTCTGTAACAGTTCACGTACAATCATTTATTACTATTGTTGAAAAAGCTGTTGCTAGCGCTGCAAAGTAATTAAAGAATGATCCATGCGTAATGTACGCAAACAATGAACATAATTTCAGTTTGATTTTATTGTGAAACATATCAGTTATTCTGGTATCTACATGATTAGCACCTTGTATATGCTAATTGCATCTACAAGGTGCTTTGTTTTTCCGCTTTTATTGCGAAAGCAGAGTATATAAACCCAATTTTAATTTGACAATAAATAAGCCACTTTTTGGCTTGTCTTATCATACATAAAATACATATGAGGTGATTGTTTTGGGCAAAAAAGGTATCGTATTCCTGTTAATAATAACAATGGTATTCAGTTTAAGCGCATGTAGTAATACCAAAGAAAAGCGCTATGAAGCAAGCTTTTTAGATCTTTTCGATACCATGACAAGAGTAGTTGGTTATGCAGATAGTGAGGAAGAGTTTAAGCAGTATGCTCAGATGATTCATGATGAGTTAAAAGTGTATCATGATTTATATGATATTTATCATAATTATGTAGGTATAAACAACATAAAAACAATCAATGATAACGCTGGAATAAAGCCGGTGAAAGTGGATCAAAAAATAATAGATTTGATTCAGCTATCAATTAAATTAGATGAGATTACAAGCGAAAAGATTAACATTGCTTTTGGAGCAGTATTGTCCGTATGGCATCAGTACCGTACAGAAGGTTTAGATGATCCAGATCAAGCGAAACTACCCTCCATGGATGTGTTAAAGGAGAAAGCTAACCATATCGATATCAATAAGGTTATTGTTGATGAAGAAGCATCCACCGTATTTCTTAGTGATCCAGAGATGAGATTGGATGTTGGTGCGATTGCTAAGGGTTATGCTACTGAGAGAGTAAGTATCTTTGCAAAAGAACAGGGATTTCAGAATGGAATGTTATCTGTTGGCGGCAATGTTTGTACCATCGGTAGTAAATTAGATGGAAAAGATGGCGATAACACTTGGAGCGTTGGAATACAGAATCCTGATTTGCAAAGCGAAAAAACTAACTTATATATCTTAGGCCTTAACGATTATTCACTTGTAACCAGCGGTGTCTATGAAAGATATTATACAGTGGATGGTAAACAGTACCATCATATCATAGATCCAGAAACTTTAATGCCTTCTGAATATTTTCTTTCAGTATCTATTGTCTGTAGAGATTCGGGAATGGCTGATGCACTCTCAACTTCTGTGTTTAATATGCCATATGAGGATGGCTTGCAATTAATTGAATCCTTAGAGGAAACAGATGCTCTATGGGTTTTACATGATGGAAGCATGAAGTTTAGCAGTGGTTTTGAAAAATTTATAAAAAAATAACATTGTGAAGTGCTGTTGCAATAATTTTGTAACAGCACTATTTTATATCCTTTTATGGATATTTTTTTATTACTGATTTCGTAAAAAATAGCCATACTAAGAATGAAATATTAATATTGAAGGTAAATAACTTTAGATTAAAGAGAAGTTTTTAAGCTCTGATTAGTTAAAGAAAGGCTAACTCTTATGACAAAGAATATTGTAATATTAGGAGCAGGATATGCTGGTATTTTAACAGCGAAAAAATTAGCTAAGAGACTAAAAAATGAAAGTGACATTACAATCACAATTATCGATAAAAAACCATATCATACAATGCTTACAGAACTTCATGAAGTTGCGGCTGACCGTGTGGATGAGGACAGTATCAGAATCAGCTTAAAGAAAGTGTTTGCTTGTAGAAAGGTTGAAGTCATACTTGATCATGTTACCTTAATTGATTTTGAGAAGCAGAAGATTCTTGGACAACAATCCGTCTATTCTTACGATTATCTAGTGATCGCAGCGGGTTCCAAACCAGTATTTTATGGAGTACCTGGTGCTAAAGAGTTTTCTTATACACTATGGTCGTATGAAGATGCAGTTAGATTACGAGAGCGAATACAATCTCAATTTCGCAAGGCTTCTTGTCTATTAGGAGAGGAAAGAAAAAGACTTTTGACCTTTTATGTAGTGGGTGCAGGTTTTACTGGAATTGAAATGATTGGAGAGTTAGCAGAATATGTTCCAATCCTTTGTGAGAAATTCGATATGAAACGCGAGGAAGTCACCCTGGTTAATGTGGATGTATTAAGCCGACCAATTCCAAACTTGCCAGAAGACTTATCAAAAAAGGTTGCCAGACGTCTTAATAAGATGGGTGTCAGTCTACGCATGGAAACCATGGTTGTAAGTATTGGAGAAGATTATATTGAGCTTAAATCAAACGATAAGACAAGCAAAAACAGTGTTGGAACCGTGATATGGACTGCAGGTATTCAAAGTGTTGATGTGGTGCAAAGTACAGAGGGAGAACTGGAATTAACTAGAGCTGGAAGAATTAAGGTAGACTCATATCTAAGAACTACAAAAAAGGAAAATGTGTTTGTTGCAGGCGATAATATGTTTTTTATAGCAGAAGGTCAGAAGCACCCGGTTCCTCAAATGGTTGAAAACTGTGAACAATCAGCAGAAACTGTAGCACTTAATATCGTACATGCTGTTACAAAGAAAGGTAACATGTTATCCTACCAACCAAAGTTTCATGGCGTTATGGTCAGTGTTGGCGGTAGATATGGAATTGCTTATGTAGGAACTGCAAAGAATATGTTTCGACTACCATCATTTTTCGCAATGTTTGTGAAACATTTTATCAATATAGTATACTTCCTACAGGTATTAGGCTGGAATAAGGTGTTTAGCTATATGAAGCATGAGTTTTTTACAATCCGTCATTGTAGAAGTTTTGTTGGAGGACACTTTTCCAATCGAACCCCAAGTTTTTTATTAGTAGCACTTCGTATCTGGCTTGGTGCTGTGTGGTTGTTTGAAGGAATCTTAAAGCTTGTAGAAGGCTGGTTTCGTAGTCCAAAGCTGGCAGAATTCTTTGGAACTGCTAATGCCTGGTATAATAATATATTAAACCCGAATGTTCAAACAATAGCAGATGCGGTATCTTCTTCAACTCCACAAGGGGAGGTTGCAGCTCAGGTAGGAAGCGTAATTACGAATTTTAACTTCTTAGGATTGTTTCGAGTTATTTTTGTTAGCGGGAAAAGTTTGTCTGAATCTACACTTAGCGATTATGCCTTCCGTTTGGATGTACCTTTGATTAATTGGTTTACGAATCAATTGATTTTACCTTATAAGAATGTTCAGATGGTGATGCAGGTAATCATCGTTTTATTGGAAATTGTAATTGGACTTGCTCTCATTGCTGGTTTATTTACTACTCTTGCAGCAACAATATCCTTGGTGCTACAGCTTATGTTTGTAAGTACAACTGGTTTATATCTATCAACCGTCTGGATGATCTTTGGAGGAATTGCGGTATTAATTGGTGCTGGAAGAACCTTTGGTCTAGATTACTATGCTTTACCAGTGATAAAAGAATACTGGAAGAAGCTCCCGTTCGTTAGAAAGTTGTATATCTATAATGATTAAAAACAATAATAGTGATGATAATATAAGCAAGTTCAAATATGATATGGCAATTCATCTTGCAAAAAGTAAAGTTGAAGATACCTTATCGAAATCACCAATCATCATACGAAAGTATACAAAGCATTTGACATTTTCCCAAGGTAAATATATGCGAGCGAAATCGCTGCTCTTGTGTGCGGAAGATAGATATGGTTTCATCCATCCGGATGCTGTTACACTCGCATCCACCATTGAGATATTGCATCTGGCAACATTAGTTCATGATGATGTTATTGATGATGCACCTATTCGAAGAGGTAATATTAGTCTACAGAATAAATATGATAAAAAAACTGCTGTCATATGTGGGGATTACCTTCTTTGTGCTGCTCTAAAGATGGCTGCTTCAATCTCGAAAAAACAGGACTATCTAGATATGAGCCTACCTAATTATATGAATAAAGTCTGTCTCGGTGAATTGAATCAGCACATCAATAATGGAAATTTAAATATATCGGTATACCAATATTTAAAAATTATTTATGGTAAAACGGCAGCACTATTTGAGGCCTCCTTCTATGCAGGAGCATATTTTTCAGGATGCTCTCAAAATCAACAAAAGATGTATCGAAAGTTAGGATATCTACTGGGTATGATTTTTCAATTAATTGATGATTGCATTGATTTTGAATTAACTCAAGATGAGGCCTTAAAACCGGTTCAATCAGATTATGAGCAAGGGGTAATAACACTTCCACTAATACATGCACTAGAACAGAACCAGGATTTCAAAGCAAGAGCAAGGAAAGGGCAGCTGACAAGGCAGGAAATTAGTCAAGCAATAGAAACAAGTGGTGGTTTAATCTTTAGTCGAATGGTAGTTCAAAGATATGATAAGAAAGCAAAACTATTAATCGATAGTTTGGATGAAACAAAAGAAAAAAAGGAAAAGTTAATTGCCATGTTAGATAAAGTAACAAAAATAACAAGATAGTAGTATAAAAGCTAGTTATGATATTTAATAAGAAAGGTGGATAATAATGAAAGTAAAGTTTCTATTTCTAGTATTGATTATGGCATTCACAGGATTACTGACAGCTTGTGGAGGAAAAGTAGATGAAATTGAAGATAATATCGAGGACAAAGTAGGAGGATCTATTACATCGGGACCAATTACATCGGGACCAATTACAAATGCTACGGCTACCAATGTTCCAGATGTAGTAACAACAGCCTCAATTGTAGATAGTGAAGCAGCTTTCTTGAATGCAATTAGTAGTAAAGGTACTTGGATAATTGCAATCTTAAATGATTTAAGCATTAATCAGGACTTACTACTAGAAGGTGAATTTAAAAATGGGAAAACCGATGAGGCTGGTAATGAAACCTATCAGCGAAAAATAGCGCTCTATTCTCAAGATGCTGATCGTAATATAAC
>JAEYWQ010000278.1 GCA_023428885.1 Bacillota bacterium | reverse complement strand
CTCTTGTCGGATCCGTTCGCTCTTTTCAAGTACTTTTAGTTGTTGAATAATATTTTCATGCTGTTCCCAGATCGTCTGAGCAAATGGCATTAACTCCTGATATGGGACATTCACATGAAACTCCTCATATTTTTCAATCTCTGAGGTCATCTTCTGGATTGGTGTTATAATCTTTTTTGTCAACAAGTGTGCCATTAATAAACACAAAAGAAATACCAGTAGAACACCAATGAAGATGATTGGTATTGATTCATAGAACATTGAAAGTACACTTTGAGAATTTTTAGCAATTCGAAGTACTGTATTCTCATCTAATTGTAAAGCATAATAATAGGTATTATTTTTCAAGGTATAAGAATGGCGAATTGCTTTTCCTTCTCCCGAAGAAAATGCCGCTTTAATTTCAGGCCGATTCAAGTGATTCTCCATCTTATTGGCATCAGTGTTACTGTCAAAAAGTACAATTCCCTCCTGATTAACCACCGTAATGCGAATTCCTTCCTGCGATGGTAGATAGGTATGTACTTTAGCTTCTTCCAAAGAAAATACACTCCTCACAAGCTTAGCGTTAGATTCTAAATCATCAAAAATCTGATTACGAAAAATAGAATAACACACAAAGAATGTTAATATAACTGTTAAACCAATCGAAATTCCGCCTAAGATTGCTAATTGCTTCGTTATCTTTTTTTTCATACTCATAGTAAGACCTCTTTATACTCATTACTTTCAAAAAATCGTAAGTTTCCAGAATGAAGAATCAAGATTTTTAATCTCCAATCTTATAACCAACATTACGCACGGTTTTAATTATGTCACCAGAAGCACCAAGTTTCTGACGAAGGGTTTTTATATGCATATCTACTGTTCTAGTCTCTCCCTCATAGTCAAAGCCCCAGACCCGTTCCATAATGCGATCACGTGATAGAACTATCTCTTGATTTTCTAATAAATAACGTAATAACTCAAACTCTTTATATGTTAATTCACAAGTAGCATCATCCACAGTAACACTATGTTTTTCTACATTCATTACAACATTCTGATACTCTAGAGTGGAGATCGTATCTGAGCCACCAGCCCGCCGTAATAAGGCTTTGACGCGGGATACTAACTCCATGATACCGAAGGGTTTGGTGATATAATCATCTGCTCCTAAATCAAGTCCTTTTACTTTATCCATCTCTGACGTCTTAGCGGTTACCATCATGATTGGGATATGCCTAGTTCGTTTATCTTTACGAAGAGCAGCTAGTATACTAAGACCATCTTCGTTCGGAAGCATAATGTCAAGAATAATTAGTTTGGGCAATTCCTTATCTAAGGCCTTATAAAGTTCAGCGCTTTGCTCAAAGCATACAACATCATAACCGGTGTTTTTTAACGCATATCCCTCAATTTCTCTTATATTTACATCGTCCTCCACTATATAAATCATGAACTCCCATCCTTCCTTAACTTTATCTTCTTTTCTCTTTCTTTACAGTATCGCAGGAATCTACAATAAACCTGGTCTATTAATCTCTTATTTAAGTATATCATACACTACTTTACACAATAAATCTATGCCATTTGTGCTATCCTCCTTAAGAAGCTACTAAGAAACTATAGAATACGAACATTATTAAGTGCCCCTGTCTCATGAAATTCTGTCCATTCACAGATATTAACTGCATGATCACCAATGCGTTCCAGATACTTAGCAATCATTAAGATATCAATGTAGCCATCCGCCTTCTCTCCAGATGTCTTCATTGCTTCAATAACAGCATTCTTTACTTGATTGAACAAATCGTCAACCACATCATCCATCTTCATTGTCTCTCTGGCTTCTTTCACATCACAGCTGATAAATGTTTCTACTGCCCTATGAACCATCTGTTTGGCAACTTCCGCCATTCTGGGAATTGCCTCTACCATACCGAAATTACTCTTAAAGCTGTTACGAATGATTACTTCCGAGATATCTGCAGCATGATCTCCGATACGCTCCATATCTGTAACTACCTTAAGCGCGGTGGTAACAATACGAAGATCCCTTGCCACAGGCTGTTGACGTAGAATTAATGATAAACAGCGGGATTCGATCACTCTTTCCATATCATTAATGGTACGATCTCCTTGTATAATTTCTATTGCCATATCTTTATCTTCTTTTTGAAATGCTTGAATTACCTTATCAATTGCTGCTTCAATTAAAGTCCCCATCTCTGACAAGTTATGATTCAAAGTCTCCAGTTCATGTTCAAAGCTAACTCTTGGTGTCATCTATAAATCCTCCTTTATTTATGTGTTCCCAATGCTATATCATCCAAAGCGGCCGGTGATATAATCTTCTGTTCTCTTATCCTGTGGTCTTGTAAACAAAGTTTCTGTCTCAGCGAACTCTATCATATCTCCAATCAAGAAAAATGCTGTATAGTCAGAAATTCTAGTTGCTTGCTGCATATTATGTGTAACAATCGCAACCGTATATTTTTCCTTTAATTCACTCATCAAATCTTCGATCTTTAGTGTAGATATTGGATCAAGAGCCGAAGTTGGCTCATCCATTAATAGTACTTCAGGTTCTACCGCAAGAGCACGTGCAATACAAAGACGTTGCTGCTGTCCACCAGACAGTCCAAGAGCTGATTTTTTCAAGCGGTCCTTCACTTCTTCAAACAGGGCAGCCCCTTTTAAACTTCTCTCAACAATCTCATCTAATTCTACTTTTCCCTTTATACCATGAATTCTAGGTCCATAAGCAATGTTATCATAGATACTCATAGGAAATGGATTAGGTTGTTGGAATACCATACCCACTTTTTTTCTAAGTAAAGTGGTATCCACGCGGTCGTTATAGATATTTTCACCATCGAGTAAGATATCTCCTGATATTTTAACGCCTTCCACATAATCATTCATACGATTAATGGTTTTTAAAAAGGTTGATTTTCCACAACCAGAAGGTCCAATAAATGCAGTGATTGCATTTTCTCTAATCTGCATGTTAATATCTTTTAATGCATGGTTTGTTCCATAAAAAAGGTTCAAGTTTTTTGTATCAATTTTTACTTGATTCATTTATCCTCCTATCAAGGCTCAACCTCAATGTCACCTTGTTTCATTGAATGGTTGAACTTTTGTAAAGCTATCTTACTTCTTACGGGTTACATCAAACTTTCTAGCTAATACCTTCGTCGTGATATTGATTAAAAATACGATACATAATAGGACTACTGCAATGCCAAAGGCTACATCATATTTTGCATTGGACATACTTAAGTATAATTCTATCGTTAAGCTACCACCTGATTCCATCACCTTTTCAATCAAGCCTTCTCCGTACTCACCAAATTTCGGTAAGATGTAACCACTACCTGCTGTGAACAACAATGCCGCCGATTCCCCAACGATACGACCTATTGATAAGATAAGGCCTGTAATGATTCCTGGCATTGCAGATGGTAATAATATGCTTCTTATCATATACCATTTGCTTGCTCCGATGCCCACAGCTCCATCACGATAGCTTTTGGGAACTGTTTTTAAGGCTTCTTGTGTATTACGTGTAATTAATGGTAATACCATCAAACTTAGCGTTAATGCTCCGGTTAATAAGGAATAAGATAAGCCTAAGCTAATGCCGAAGAATACCATACCAAACAAGCCAAAGATAATGGACGGAATTCCACTTAAGGTTTCTGTTGTAAATTCTATCAGTCTCACAACTCTGCCTGGCTTTGCGTACTCATTTAAGTAGATAGCAGCTCCTATTCCAATGGGGGTCACAATAAGTAGCGTTAAGACTACAATATAAATCGTGTTTACGATATTTCCTGCAATACCTTCTGTTTGTTTTAGGGCACTTCGAACCGAAGTTAAGAATTTTAAATTAACATGAGGGAGTCCACGATAGAATACGTAAGCGACAATTCCAGCAAAGATGGATATGGAAATGAATGCGCAAAGATACATCAATAGCTTTAACATGATATCAGTTGGTCGCCTTTTGCTGTCATAGATACTTCTTTGATTAGTCATTCATTTTTCCTCCCTTCATCATTTTATTCAATATGATATTAATGATCATAATGAAGGCGAATAAGACTAGACCAATGGTGAATAATACTTCCTTGTGTATGCCTTGGGAATAAGACATCTCACTAACAATCGCTGTTGTTAGGAAACGTACCGAATGAAAGGGGAGCGGTAGATTAACAACAGAACCACTAACTAGCGTAATTGCCATAGCTTCCCCAATCGCTCGGCCAGTACCTAACACAATTGAAGTAATGATTCCAGAC
>JAEYWQ010000240.1 GCA_023428885.1 Bacillota bacterium | reverse complement strand
GAATGGCTTCAGCTTGGCGCTCTGAAAAGTCTAATTTGGAGGCCGCCTTTTTGCTAGCTTCTGTTTTGAAACGTATATCTGAGGTAGTACCATTGATTAAACAATCCTTCGCTTGCTTAATGGAAGAGGATCCACGTAGAATCTCGATAATCAAATCAATCACATCAGTGGCACGAATTAAACCATCTACGATTTCTTGACGTTTTACTGCTTTATCAAGTAAATGCTGATATTGTTTGGTATACAGTTCTTCCTGGAAGAATACAAATTCTTGAATTAAACTTTTTAAGTTAAAGGTAATTGGTTGTTGGTCTTTTACAGCTAATAAGTTAACTCCATAAGTATCTTCCATGACTGTCTTCTTATAGAGACCATTTAACAAGTTATCGATGTCGCGGTCTTTTTTTACTTCAATAACGACACGGATTCCTTCTTTGGAGGACTCATCACGTACATCATAGATTTCATCAAAGACTTTATCTTTCATTAAATCTACAAGGTTTTCTACTAATTTGGTCTTATTACCTGCAACGGTATAAGGAATTTCAGTAATTACAATGTTTTTACGTCCATTCTCACCAGGCTCTATTTCTGTCTTAGCACGAATTTTCAGTTTACCTTCGCCAGATTCATATAAGGATAGGAGTGCTTCACTATTTACAATGCTACCGCCAGTAGGAAAATCAGGACCAGGAATATAGCGCATTAATTCAGGAATGGAGATGTTTGGTTTATCAATATAAGCAATCACACCATCCAGGACTTCACCTGGGTTATGTGGAGGAATGCTGGTTGCCATACCAACTGCAATACCAGTCGTACCATTGATTAAAAGGTTTGGCAGCATGGCAGGCAGAACGGAAGGCTCCATCTCACTTTCATCAAAGTTTGGAAGGAATTCTACTAAGCCGTTGTCCAGATGATCTAGTAAGGTCATTGCACCATTGCTTAAGCGTGCTTCGGTATAACGCATCGCCGCTGCACCATCACCATCAATGGAACCAAAGTTACCATGGCCATCAACAAGAGGGATTTGCATGGAGTAAGGTTCGGTCATATGCACTAGGGCATCGTAGATAGAGCTGTCACCATGAGGGTGATATTTACCCATGGTATCACCAACGATACGGGCACTTTTTCTATGTGGTTTCTTTGGATCTAAGCCAAGCTCTGACATGGAGTAGAGGATTCTTCGCTGTACCGGTTTTAGTCCATCTCGGACATCTGGAAGAGCACGAGCGATGATAACGCTTATTGCATAATTTCGAAAAGAAGTTTTCATCTCTTCAGAAAAATCCAATTGGATGATATTTTCTGTTTCTTTTTTCATTGTATAAACCAGCCTTTCTAGATGTCTAAGGTAGCATATCTCGCTTCTTCCATAATGAAGGAACGGCGAGGTGGGACATTGCTACTCATCAGCATTGTTGTTGTTTCATCAGCTTCTACAGTATCGGAAATTGATACCTGAGCAAGGATTCTTGTCTCAGGGTTTAAGGTGGTTTCCCAGAGCTGCTGGGCATCCATCTCTCCAAGACCTTTGTAACGCTGGATGTTTAGAATCTTGTGACCGGTTTTCTTGAATTTTTCTAATTCGAATTCATTAAAGATATATTCGGATTTTTTCTTTTTCTTTCCTCCAGCTTCCTCGTACTCTACCTTGAACAATGGTGGCAATCCACGGTAAACCTTGCCTTCCAGGATTAATTCTGGCATAAAACGATAGAAGAAGGTGAGCAATAAGGTGCTAATATGTGCTCCATCCACATCCGCATCGGTTAGGATAATAATCTTATCGTAACGTAACTTAGTGATGTCAAAATCATCGCCGATACCACAGCCAAAGGAGGCAATCATTGACTTGATTTCATTATTGACAAGAATTTTTTCTAAAGTTGCTTTTTCAACATTGATGATCTTACCTCGAAGAGGAAGGACAGCTTGAGTTCTGCGGTTTCTAGCAGTTTTCACGGTTCCTCCCGCAGAATCTCCCTCAACGATATAAACTTCACATTCTTCTGGCTTTTTCGAAGAACAGGCAGCTAATTTACTCTTGGTATCTACATCATTAAGCTGCTTTAATACAGCAGTACGAGCTTTATCACCAGCTTTTCTTGCTGTATAGGAACGCATGGAATTATCTAAGATAAGCTTTAAGATTTCCACGTTCTTATCAAAATATCGCGTTACTTCTGTGGAGAACACATCCTCTACAGCGGTTTTTGCATCGGTATTACCAAGTTTCGTCTTTGTCTGACCTTCAAATTGAGGGTCTGGATGTTTAATAGAAATAATCGCTACTAAGCCATTACGAATATCTTTTCCATCGAAGTTTTCATCTTTGTCCTTTAGTACGCCTAGTTCCCTGGCATATTGATTCATAACACGGGTGAGGGCTGTCTTAAAGCCTGTGACTAAGGTACCCCCATCTACCACGTTAATGCGGTTACAGTAAGAATTAATCTGCTCTGCATAAGTGTTGGTATATTGCAGGGCAACTTCCACTTCAATATCACCACTTTTTCCTTCGATATAGATCGGTTCCTCATGAAGAGGAGTAGATTCTCGATTTATATAGGAAACAAATGATTTGATACCGTACTCTTCACAATATACTTTTTCTTCACCCGTTGCTTGATCAGTAAAGGTGAGCATAAGGTTTTTGTTAAGGAAAGCGATCTCTTTTAGCTTTTTATGAATGGTTTCAGCTTTAAATTCTATTGTTTCGAATATGGAGCCATCTGGATAGAAGGTAACCTTAGTACCAGTATCGGATTTCGCACACTTCCCTACAACCGGTAGCAGACCATCTTCTAGGTCAAGCACAGGATGTCCGCCATTGGCATATTCATCTCGAAATATTTTACCTTCTCGACGAATTTCAACAATCATCTTCGTAGATAAGGCATTCACAACTGATGCACCAACACCATGTAAACCACCAGATACTTTATAGACTGAATGTCCGAATTTTCCACCAGCATGTAAGATAGTGTATACAACTCGGGCGGTAGGTATTTTTTTTGTTGGGTGAATGTCGACCGGTACACCACGACCGTGATCTTGAATTGAGATTCCGCCATCTTTTTGTAAGACGATTTCAATCTTATTACAGTATCCTGCAAGATGCTCATCAATACCATTGTCGAGAATTTCCCAGATTAGATGATGCAGTCCACGTGATCCCGTACTTCCGATATACATACCCGGACGTTTTCGGACCGCCTCGAGCCCTTCTAGTACGACGATTTGACTGCCGTTATATTGTTCCATAGATAACCCCTTTCTGTTATGGCGAACTAGCATTACGCCAAGCTACATATTGCAGCAATATTGCAGCAATACAGTATATACATTTTATAGATTTTAGATATTATTCATGATATTGGTAACCCTATAAGTAGAGAATTAATGAGATTATAGCATAATTTATATCTTCTAAGCAAGTTTTTACATGGTTCTGAATTACATAATAGTCACAGTGGGAACAATTTATGTAAACAAGTTGTTAAACAGCACATCAGCCCATATAAGCTGAGTTGCAGGATAATTGACTATTGATTAAGCTAGTTAAAGGAAGTATAATGAGTGCAGTATAAACTAAAGTTTTCCTTATTTGGGAGGGTAGAGAATTGGCACAATGTAAGATTAGTATTATAATGCCGGTTTATAATGTCGAACGTTATCTAGTAACTTGCCTAGAAAGTATCGTTCATCAGACATTTCAAGAAATCGAAGTTATTATAGTAAATGACGGAAGTAAAGATGGAAGTTTAGGGATATTAAAGGAATATGAAGCTAAGTACCCTGAAATGATTCATGTATATACAACTGAAAATCGTGGAGTTAGCCATGCTAGAAATTATGGTATTGAGCGAGCAAAAGGTGAATATATTCTGTTTGTCGACAGCGATGATTTTATAGAGTTGAATATGTGTGAACGCCTGTATGAAAAGGCAAGCAAAGATAAGAATGATATTGTTATCTGCCGTTACTATGATATATATGAAAATGAGACAACTCACCAGATTCGTAAAAAGTGCGGAAAAGCGTATGAGATCGCTATCGGACGCAATTTTAACATTCATGATACAAAGTTTGAGTTAACTCATATTTCTCCATTCCCTTGGGACAAGTTATTCCGAAGGTCTCTTTTTGATACGCATAGATTCCCTGAGAAATTGCGCTTTGAAGACCTGGCAATCATGTACACTATAATTACCTCTGCTCAAAGCATTGGTGTAATAGAGGATCGTTTATATAATTATCGTCGTTCTAATCAAGGTAGTTTTTTGAGTAATTTTAGCGAAGGAACACTAGATATTGTTAGAGCCTTAGAATTGTTTTTAGAAGGAATGAAGAAACAAAACAATTATGAGGAATTTATTGAAGAAGTAGAGTATATCTGTGCCAGACATCTGTTAATTCGATATAACTCGATCTTTGATACAGCAACTAAAGGTAAGCTAAAGATTAAGAAGGAAATGATTAATCGTTCCATGAACTTCCTGGAGAGTAATTTTCCTAACTGGCGCGAGAATCGTTATTTAAAATATACAGCCTCCAAGGCGTCCAAGGTGAAGTTGGCTAAGTATACAAGCCGTGGCAAGATGATAAGAACTGCTACTGTACGTGAATATACTCCTGTTATATTTGTTAAGGTGTTAAGAAAATTGAAGAGTATTGCGGATAAGTTTAAGGGAAAAATCAGGAAATTTGCTAAAGCAAAGAACAAACGTCATGTGATTGCACAGAATATCCCTGGAATTAAGCTTCTTCATTTACCTAACGATGTACGCTACACCCTGTATTATGAAAAGTGTAAGGTTAATCCAAAGGATATCTTTCTAGAGTCCAAACATGGAGAAGATATTGCGGGGAATATTTTTCAAATGCTGCTTGCCTTTGGCGATGAAAAATACCAGGATTATCACATTATGCTTACTTTGAAGGAAAGCCTGATGGATTCCTATGGAAGTTTACTCGCTAGATATGGTATTGATTATGTTGATTTAATACCAACAGATAGTAAAGAGTACTTTAAGGTACTTGCTACTGCCAAGTATCTTGTTACCGATACAAGTTTCCCAACCTATTATATCAAGAAAGCAGATCAGGTTTACTTAAATACCTGGCATGGAACTCCGCTCAAGGCTATGGGACGTGTGGTACCTCAGCGTGAATACGGACTTGGTAATGTACAAAGAAACTTCTATATTGCAGATTATCTATTGTATCAGAATGAGTTCTCCAGAGATATTTTTGTGGAAGACTATATGATTGCACCTTTATTCAATGGGAAAATCATGCTTTCTGGATACCCAAGAAACTCAGCCTTCTTTAATACCAATCGTTATGATGAGATCCGCAGTGATCTGGGTATTGAAGATATGCAGGTTATGGCTTATATGCCTACCTGGAGAGGTTTGTTGAATAAGAAAGAGAATAAAAAGCAGATTTCTGAACTATATAATTATTTCTTTGAGTTAGATGCTATGTTGCGTGATGACCAAATCATCTATGTGAAGTTACATCCGTTTGTTAAATCCGGTTTAAATTATGATGAATTTAATCATATTGCACCATTCCCAGAAGAATATGAAACTTATGATTTCTTAAATGCTACGGATGGTTTGATTACTGATTATTCTAGTATTATGTTTGATTATGCGGTATCTAAGAAGAAAATTGTGTTATTTACTTACGATCGTGAAGAGTATTTGAAGGATCGTGGTATGTACC
>JAEYWQ010000121.1 GCA_023428885.1 Bacillota bacterium | reverse complement strand
GTACAGAAAAGTGGGTTAGAGAATGTAATGGTAACCCAAACTGGCTGCATCGGCTTATGTCAGTTTGAACCAATCGTAGAAATTATGGAGCCCGATAAAGAAAAGGTCACTTATGTAAAGATGACTCCCGAAAAGGCTTTAGAAGTAGTCAATAGTCACTTAGTACGTGGAAAAGTGCTAACAGAATACACCATACAGAATTTTATCAAATAGTGAGGAGGACAGAATATGTATCGTTCACACGTCTTAGTTTGTGGCGGAACCGGTTGTACTTCCTCCGGAAGTCAGCAGATTCTTGTTTCATTACAAACCGAAATCGAAAAAGCCGGCCTTAAAGACGAAGTTGCAGTTGTACAAACAGGCTGTCACGGGCTTTGTGCATTAGGACCGATTGTTTTAATTTACCCAGAGGGAACCTTCTATTCAATGGTTAATATAGAAGATATTCCTGAGATTGTTACAGAGCACTTATTAAAAGGACGTATTGTAAAACGCCTTTTATACAATGAGACTGTTACCGAAGAAGGAATTATCTCATTAAATGAAACAGATTTCTATAAAAAACAGCATCGTATAGCTCTTAGAAACTGTGGAGTTATCAATCCTGAAGTGATTGATGAATACATAGCAACGAATGGCTATGAAGCTCTTGGTAAGGTCCTTACCCAGATGACTCCTGATGATGTAATTCAAATGCTCCTAGACAGTGGTCTTCGCGGTCGTGGCGGCGGTGGTTTCCCTACAGGACTTAAGTGGAAACTTGCCAAGGGCAATGACGCTGATCAGAAATATGTATGTTGTAACGCCGATGAAGGTGACCCAGGTGCATTCATGGATCGTTCCGTACTAGAAGGTGATCCTCATGTAGTACTTGAAGCAATGGCGATTGCTGGTTATGCGATCGGTGCAAGCCAAGGTTATATCTATGTTCGTGCAGAATATCCTATCGCAGTTGCTCGTCTTGAAATTGCAATTAAACAAGCAAGAGATTATGGCTTACTCGGAAAGAACATCTTTGGTACAGACTTTAACTTTGACATTGATCTTAGACTTGGAGCTGGCGCCTTTGTATGTGGTGAAGAAACTGCATTGATGACTTCCATCGAAGGTAACCGCGGTGAACCAAGACCAAGACCTCCATTTCCTGCGCAGCAAGGTTTGTATAAGAAGCCTACTATCCTCAACAACGTAGAAACTTATGCTAACATTCCACCAATCATCTTAAATGGTCCAGAGTGGTTTGCTTCCATGGGAACTGAAAAATCCAAGGGAACCAAAGTTTTTGCTCTTGGTGGTAAGATTAAGAATACTGGTCTTGTTGAGATTCCAATGGGAACTACTCTTCGTGAAGTTGTTGAGCAAATTGGTGGTGGTATTCCAAACGGTAAGAAATTTAAGGCAGCTCAGACAGGCGGACCATCTGGTGGATGTATCCCTGTGGAGCATTTTGATATTCCAATTGACTATGATAACTTAATTTCCATAGGTTCCATGATGGGTTCTGGTGGACTTATCGTTATGGATGAAGACAACTGTATGGTTGATATTGCGAAATTCT
Source organism: Bacillota bacterium (assembly GCA_023428885.1). Lineage (GTDB taxonomy): Bacteria > Bacillota > Clostridia > Lachnospirales > Lachnospiraceae > Lachnoclostridium. The sequence continues at coordinate 9,448 of JAEYWQ010000121.1, read as the reverse complement.
TCTTAGAGTTCACCGTTGACGAATCTTGTGGTAAATGTACTCCTTGCCGTATCGGTACCAAGCGTCTTTATGAGATTCTTGAAAAGATTACCAAGGGTAATGGAACCTTAGAGGACTTAGATAAACTGGAAGAACTTTGCTACTACATCAAAGAAAACTCTTTATGTGGACTTGGCCAAACTGCTCCAAACCCTGTTTTATCAACACTTAACTACTTTAAGGATGAGTATATTTCACACGTAGTTGACAAAAAATGCCCAGCTGGTGTTTGTAAATCACTCCTTTCTTACAACATTGATCCTGCAAAATGTAAAGGTTGTACCTTATGTGCCAGAGTCTGTCCTAACGGCGCGATTGAAGGTATTGTACGTGAAGCTCACCTCATTATTCAAGATAAGTGTATCAAATGTGGCGCTTGTATGGAAAAATGTAAGTTTGGTGCTATCAGCAAAAAATAATAGACGGAGGTTACTATGGCGAATATAAATATTAAAATCAACGGCATGGCTGTGTCTGCTCCCGCTGGTACAACCATCTTAGAGGCTGCCAGATTAGCACACATTGATATTCCGACCCTTTGTTTCCTAAAGGAAATCAACGAAATTGGTGCCTGCCGTATCTGTGTAGTTGAAGTTAAGGGTGCAAGAAGCTTAGTTGCATCTTGTGTATACCCAATCAATGAAGGTATGGAGGTCTTTACAAACACTCCTAAAGTTTTAGAATCCAGAAAGAAAACCTTAGAGTTAATTCTCTCTGACCATGATAAGAGATGTTTATCCTGCGTTCGCTCTGGAAACTGTGAATTACAAAAACTCTGTGCAGATCTTGGTGTAGAGGATGAGTTAAAGTATGCTGGTGAAAGCAATAATTTTGAACTTGATGAATCCGCTGCTCATATGGTTCGTGACAATAATAAATGTATCCTTTGTAGACGCTGTGTGGCTGCATGTGCTCAGACTCAGGGAATTGGTGTAATCGGTGCCAATGAACGTGGTTTCAAGACCAACATTGCCTGTGCATTTGACATGGACTTAGCTGATACCAGCTGTGTTTCCTGCGGTCAATGTATTGCTGTCTGTCCTACTGGTGCACTTTATGAAAAAGATGCTACCACAGAAGTATTAGCTGCAATTGCAGATCCAGAAAAATATGTAATCGTTCAAACAGCTCCTGCTGTTCGTGCAGGACTTGGCGAAGAGTTTGGATTACCAATAGGAACGAATGTAGAAGGCAAGATGGTTGCCGCACTTCGTAGAATTGGTTTTGACAAGGTATTTGATACCAACTTTGCTGCTGACCTTACTATTATGGAAGAAGCAACAGAATTCTTAGACCGTGTTCAGAATGGGGGCGTATTACCACTCATCACTTCTTGTTCACCTGGCTGGGTTAAATATTGTGAACACTACTTCCCTACTATGACAGAGAACTTAAGTTCCTGTAAATCACCTCAGCAGATGTTTGGTGCTATTGCTAAGTCTTATTACGCTGAAAAACTTGGTATTGATCCTAAAAACATGGTAAGTGTAAGTATCATGCCATGTACTGCTAAGAAGTTCGAATTAGGACGTGATGACGAGGCGGCTGCTGGTGTACCTGACGTGGATTACTCCTTAACCGTTCGTGAATTAGGTCGACTAATTAACCGTGTTGGCTTAAACTTCTTATCGTTACCAGATGAGAAATTTGATGATCCACTAGGTATCTCTACTGGTGCTGCTGTAATCTTCGGTGCTACAGGCGGTGTTATGGAAGCAGCTCTTCGTACCGCAGTATGGAAGCTTACTGGAGAAAGCAACGACTCTCCTATCGATTTTACTGCAGTTCGTGGTGTAGAAGGTATCAAAGAAGCGACTTACAACGTAGCTGGAATGGATGTTAACGTAGCAATTGCATCTGGTCTTGCTAATGCAAAAATATTACTAGACAAGGTGAAGTCAGGAGAAGCAAATTACCACTTTATCGAAATCATGGGTTGTCCTGGTGGTTGCGTTAACGGTGGTGGTCAGCCACATGTACCTGCAAGCGTTCGTAACTTTAATGATATTCGTGCTCTTCGTGCAAAGGTATTATACGATCAGGATGCTTCTAGCCCAGTTCGTAAATCACACGAAAACGAAGGAATTCAAAAGCTTTATCAAGAGTACCTTGGAGCTCCAGGTAGCCATAAATCTCATAAACTCTTACACACCACTTATGTTAAGAGAAGTATCAACTAAGATAGCCATTCCATTAGGGAGCATGAAAATCATGCTCCCTTTTTAGTTTTATAGGAATTTCGATGAAAGTCCTATAAAACAAAAAGCTTCACATACCAGATACACACCAATGGGAATGGAATACTCTCTCTAAAAATGTGACACACGATAGGCGCTGAATAAAATTTATGTATAGTTTATCAGATAAGCTCATATCATTGAATAAGAGACTTTCGGAGAATATCCGCTATGAAACCATATCTTAAAAAGTTTGTATTGCTTACATACGTATTACTCCTTTGTTTTGCTCTTTCTGCATGTAAAAGTAATAAGGGAGAAGAGAACAAGATCAAAGATCTTGAATTTACTGTAGTAGAAGACGCTGACTTGCCAGAAAAACTAGCTAAAATCATTGAAGAGAAAAAAGTAAATCCTTTTAAACTAACCTATTCCAATGAAGACTACCTATACATTGTGCAGGGCTATGGTGGACAAAAAAGTGGCGGTTATAGTATCACTGTGAATGAGTTGTATCTTACTGAGAATGCTATTCATGTAAAAACTAACTTAATTGGTCCAGGAAAGGATGAACCAGTTTCACCAAACATTACATACCCTTACGTTGTTATAAAAACAGAGTATCTGGATAAATTAGTAGTATTTAAATAAAGATACAAGGACACCTTTCTTAGAGACCTTTGATCCAATCAACGGTCTCTATATCTTTTCAATAATTTGGTACAATTAACGAATAACAAGATTTAGTACACAGAACACATCTCAAATCAATATATTGTAGAATTAGCCTTATATTTAGTCTAAATTTTATGTATTATATAGAAACAGGGCCATACTAGCTAGATCTTTTGTGCATATTTACTTTTTCTTCTATTACTAATGGACTAGTATTCTTTCTATTTATTGTCAATTTAACTATATTTGACATTACATTTTGTGTAATTTTTTCTTTTTTTCTTCCAAAACAAGAACATACTTTCTGATATTTTTTGACTTTTTTCATTTAATGTGATATAGTAACTGTAAAGTAAGACTAGTTTTTAAGGTTTTTCAGTGGCTACCTGTTGGAACAGACAAAATAAAACGAGCATGTAATATGTCAGTTATTTGGACGCACAGTACTGCAGATAGGAGTATAATAATGAAGCAACCAGAAAACATGTGTAAAGTTAGAAACGATGTAGTTAGAAACGTAGGAAAAAAAGTTAAGATTAAAGCAAACAAAGGACGAAACAAGGTGGATATAGCCGAGGGAATAATTTCTCAAACCTATCCATGTGTTTTCTTAATTGAGTTAGAAGATAGCTTAACCGATTCGGTGAAAACTATGTCATTTAGTTACACAGATGTGCTTACCAAAGAAGTTGAACTTGTTTTATGTTAACCAATTATTATAAACAGATGATTGATCTGCAAAAGCAAACATTATAGGCTGTACACTTTTAAGTGTAACAGCCTTTTTACATGGATAATCAACTAACACACTTTTTTCCTTTCAAACAATTTATTGACATATTTATGCGCTTGCTTTATACTAAGAATAGTTACTGTTTTTATATATGATATTCTATGAAAGGAGACCCCTATGACAGCACTTAAGTACAGCCGCCAGCGAGAATCCATCAAAGCATACCTAGCGAGCACTAGGGAACATCCAACAGCTGATACCGTTTATATTCATGTTCGTAAGACATTTCCCAATATAAGTCTTGGTACGGTGTACCGTAATCTAAATCTTTTAGTCGAACAAAAGGAAGCCATTAAAGTGGAGTGCGGTGATGGTTTAGATCATTTTGATGCACTTTGTACCCCTCACTATCATTTCCTCTGTCGCAATTGCAAACGTGTATTTGACTTAGAATTACCGAGCCTCGATCATATTAATACCCTGGCCAATGCTAACTTCGACGGAAGTATTGAGAGTCACTCTGTTTACTTCACTGGTTTGTGCGAACAATGTAAAGAAAGTAAGTAAATTCTAATCAAGGAAATGCTTGTACTGTAAATATGAGAATAAATGCCAAAAAGGTATTGACAATCTTGCAGTAATGTAATATCATATCAATATCAGTAATGATTACTATTACTAACGCATAGATACCTCAAGTCTATTGCACATTCTCAAATGAAATCAAACTCAAATCAAAATGAAAACTAATGTAAGCAAAAGGAGATTATTGTTATGAAGAAGTATGTCTGTTCTGTATGTGGTTATGTTCATGAAGGAAATGAGGCACCAGATGCCTGTCCAATTTGCAAGGCTGGTCCAGAAAAATTTACTGAGCAGTCTGGTGAACGTTCATGGGCGGCAGAGCATGTTGTTGGTGTAGCTCAGGGAGTTAGCGAAGACATTTTAAAAGACTTAAGAGATAATTTTACAGGTGAATGTACAGAAGTTGGTATGTATTTAGCAATGGCACGTGTAGCACATCGTGAGGGTTATCCTGAGATTGGTCTCTATTATGAAAAAGCTGCTTATGAAGAAGCAGAACACGCTGCAAAATTTGCTGAGTTACTTGGAGAAGTAATTACAAACAGCACAAAGAAGAATCTCGAGTTAAGAGTTGACGCTGAGAATGGTGCTACTTCTGGCAAATTTGATCTTGCTAAACGTGCGAAAGCGGCTAATCTTGATGCAATTCACGATACTGTACATGAGATGGCTAGAGATGAAGCTAGACACGGAAAAGCATTTGAAGGCCTACTTAACAGATATTTTGGTAAATAAATTTGATATTATCTTGGGTATATCCAGCAACCCCTAGCTAGATGTACTTGCCCATAGAATTCCCTTCTCAGAAATCGGTTCCTCCCCGGGAACCGATTTCTTTTGCATATTTCACATTACTTGTCGGACCTTCTATTTGATCGTAAAAGTCCTTGGTGCAAACTTATAAACCATGATCAGGGCTATTACTATGTAAATGGCTGTTCCAAGAACTGTATAGAATAAGAAGTTCTCAGGAGCAGTTTTCATTTGTAAACAGAGATAGCTGAGTATATAAGTAATCGCATTGATCACGGTAAATAGTGGACTCTTCACACTTAAATCAGTGGAATATGGTTGAAGCAGATAATATAGTACCATATTGTGAACCGAGAAAAAGATTGTCATCGTTATTACTAATAATGCTACCGGCAATAATTTTTGCCCGCTAGCTCCTGTAAGTAACTCAAGTATATATAATCCTACTGAGATAAACGCTGCTGGTATTAGGTTAGAACCAATAACTTTTTTCGCTCTTAAGGTAAATGTAGTTAAAACAGCTCCATTCTCACGGTAAAAGCCATATCGCAATAAGCTAATATCACAATTATAAAACATTGCCTTCGTAGCTTTCGGCCCAGTAGACATCATATAACTTATAAATATCACTGCCGGGAACTGTGCTAATATCCCCTCCACGAACCCGGCTTTCGCTTCTTTAGAAAGCAACACTGTAACAATACAAGCAATCAATATGACAGCGATGATAACAAGTTGCCTTATAATCGGACGGAGCAAGACTCTTCTATGCCGTTCAAAAAAAATGGAGTTAAGGTACTCATATCCTGATTTATGATTGTAGCTTGAAGATAGCAAATCGCCTTTAACATAATCCTTTTCATTTAATTTTACGGTCCTAAAATTAGCTTCTGCTTTAACTCTCCCTTTGTCGATACTCAATTCTGACATTACATTAGCTTCGTTAAACGCCAAATCATAATAAGGATAGCTTAATAGATAGTTTCCACCAAGCAAACCTGCTACAATGCCCATGATTGCGATAATCACCATAATTATGTCTGGTATATTAAGAACTAGATTAAGCAGAGAAAAGGTATAACCAACTGCCAAAAAGACTAGCATATAGATACTGACAAAAGCTATTTTCTTATGTAAAAATTGATTCGTTCTATGATAAAGTACAACATGTAATGCTTCATAAGCAATGGAATAAAAATGTTTTGCCATAACAAGAAGTAGTACCAGAATCATATTTAGGTGAAATCCTTTTGCAACAAAATAGTACATAATGATCTCAATCAAAAATCTTAATATGTCCTGAGGTAGATAGTCAGCAAGCATAAAGTTTTTTGCACTCATTCTCATTACTTTCACGCATATAAACTTCCTTGGACTCGGATCAAGAATTCGATCAATGATAAAAGGTAGTAGAATATAAAATGATAAATACAAATGATTGTATGTATCTTGAATTTGAACATTATTATATTGATACTTAACGAAAATCAAAGGTAATAGAATACCGAATAATAAAAGTCCCCCTACCTTAAATATCATCTTGATAATTTCATAAATGATTGAGACCGTTACAAATCCTCCGGCTACCGTATTATGCTCATATCCAACCTTTTTAAAAAAGCGTTTTATCAGTGGCACACGCTTGAGAAAATAAATCAAGCCATTAATGTTCATTGACATCTCAATTCTAAGCGTTAATTTTAGTGTATCAACCATTTGCACCATCCTCACTTAGAATTTTAATCAGTTTTTCCTCAAAATGTGGATCCTTTAACAAAGAATGATCTAACTGCTCTAATACTCCATCGTTTAGAATCACAATTTCATCGCAAAGATCCGTGGCCAACTGTAGAATATGAGTAGAAAAAATAATAATATGATCTTTCGCCATCTTACGTAATAACTGCTTCATCTCCAGAGCAACTACCACATCCAGTGAAGTTAGCGGCTCATCCAGCAAGATCACCGGTGGTTTTGCTATAATAAACATCATCATCTGCAGTTTATTCTTCATTCCATGGGAATATCCCTTAATGAGCTTATGTCGATCTTCCTCCACCATCTTCACCATATCGAAATAGTCTCCAATGGTGTACTCCTCTTTGATCTTTTCTTTATTTACATCCATAAAGAAGCGAATAAACTCATAGCCTGTTAAAAAATCCGGTAATATTGCTGTGGAAAACACATATCCGATATCACTAGGCATTAAGTTCTTTAGATGATTCGAGACTATAAGTTCTGCTCTTCCTGCTTCTGCTTTCACTTCTTGTGCTAAGCAGTTAAATAAGGTAGTTTTACCCGCCCCATTTCTCCCTAATAAAGCATATATTTTCCCTTGCTCGAAGGTAAATGAGATGTCCCTTAAGACCACCTTCGAATCATATCCCTTTTTAATCCCTTGAATGTTTAATGTATTCATAGCACCCTCCAATCTCATATCCATTTTATTACAAGAAATTAAGGCAGTCAAGTGGTGCAGCTTAGTTACTTCCTTACCTAATTAGTTCTCAAGTAAATTATCACGTTATCGTATAGACAACATTAGAAAAACTCTTTATAATAAAGTTTTAAGGAGGCTTTACCAATGAAATATAAACATTTACTTTTTGATGCTGATGATACCTTACTTGATTTTCAAGCATCTGAACAAACGGCTCTAAAAACATTATTTGAACGTATAGATCTAACATTTACCCAAACTTTAGTCAATAAGTACCATGAGATTAATCATGGCTTGTGGGCTGCTTTTGAGCGTGGGGAGCTTACAAAGGATGAAATCCTACAAACTAGATTTCGTAAGCTATTTACTGAGATTGGGTTTGAAGTCGACAGACCAAGCTTGGAAGAAGAATACCAAGAGCTGCTAGCAAGTGGTCACATGCTTATCCCAGGAGCCACAGAGCTTCTTGATCATTTAAAAGACCGCTATGATTTATATATCGTGTCTAACGGTGTGGCCTCGACTCAATATAATCGCTTACATGCTTCAGGCTTATTCCCATATTTTAAGAACATCTTTATTTCCGAAGAAACAGGTTACCAAAAACCCCAGGTTGAATTCTTCGAATATGTGTTTGAACGCATACCACAATTTGATGCATCGAGAGCATTAATTATTGGAGATAGCTTAAGCTCTGATATCCAGGGAGGTATCAATGCCAAGATAGACACTTGCTGGTATAACCCAAAGAAGCTTCCAAACACCAAAGGCTTAACAATTACTCAGGAAATCGCAAGTTTAGATCAACTATATCAGGTATTGTTTGATAATAGATAACTTCATGAGTAGCTCTAGCTTAGATATTTCTTGGCTAAGGACTTACAAAGTAAATTAGTCAATACAACAAAAGACCAAGAGGAGTGATTCACATCCTCTTGGTCCTTTTTATTTATGACAAGTGAGGCAGCTTGCTGACTCATCTTGTTTGACTGAAAGCAAAGTAATCAGATGACAGATGGACAGTTAGTCTGCCTGGCTTTCATCTTGCAAGTTTGCTTGCATACTAGTTACAACTAATTAGTGGCTACCTTTTTTACTTGCTGGTTCAATGTTGATGGATTTTCCTTTAATTTTGGATTCCTTCATAATCTGAATTACATCATGGGCATATTCTCTAGGAACCTCCACAAAGGTATATTTATCAAACATATCAATGCTTCCGATTAACTTACCTGGCATTCCAGTTTCACCTGCAATCGCACCTAAGATATCCCCTGGGCGAACCTTTTGGTTCTTACCAAGATTGATAAACAAACGTACCATGCCTTGTTCTGCTCCGGTATCACCATAATCATCACTGATTGGCTGTTCTTCATTACTATTTTCACCCATTGCAAGTTTTAAGAAGGCAGCGCATACATCCATTGCAGTATAGTCTGCTTCGTTTAACTTTTCTTCAACGATAGCAATCATCTTAGTTAAGTCTTCATTTTCAATGATATCATTGATTCTTTCTAAGATCTTATCTGCCTTTACAGCTGTCACATCATTCACAGATGGAATAGGCATTAACTTGATTTTAGTCTTACAATAACGCTGAATATCGCGAAGCTTATATACTTCCTTACCTACAACCAAGGTAAATGCACGTCCCGTTCTTCCTGCACGACCTGTACGTCCGATACGGTGTACATAATATTCTTCATCCTGAGGAACATCATAGTTAAATACCGCTTCTACGTCATCCACGTCAATACCACGTGCTGCAACATCGGTTGCAACTAGAATCTCCGTTTTTCCATTACGGAAAGAGTTCATAACGCGGTCTCTTTGCTGCTGCTTTAAATCACCATGCAACCCATCTGCAAAGAATCCATTCCCTTGTAAGGAGGAAACTAATTCATCCACCTGACGCTTAGTATTACAGAATACCAAACATCTTTTTGGTGCATACATATCTATTAAGCGTGAAAGTACATCAACCTTATTCTTTGGACGTACTTCATAGTAATATTGTTCAATCTTAGGAACGGTAAGTTCCTT